>DASCML010000040.1:0-5938 GCA_036010925.1 Dehalococcoidia bacterium
CAGCGGGGACCGAAGAAGTCTTCCTTGTTCTCTTCATGGTCGCGAATGACGTGACAAACGTTCGAACAGAGGAAGCATTCGATGCACTTGCGGAATTCCTGGCTGCGGTTCACGTCCTCCTGGTGCATCCGGTAGGTGCCGTCCAGTTCGGGCTCTCCACGTTTGTGGGCGGGGATCCTCTTTGCGGTCTCGAAATTGAAGGAAACGTCGGTTACCAAGTCTCGGACCAGCGGCCACGTCTTCATTGGGGCAATCGTGACTGTCGACCCTTGCTCGAACAGATTCATTCGGGTCATGCACATGAGCCTAGGCTTCCCGTTCACCTCGGCGCTACAGGAGCCACACTTGCCAGCCTTGCAGTTCCAACGGACTGCGAGATCAGGTGCCTGTGTCGCCTGGATCGTGTGCACGACGTCGAGGACTACCTGACCTTCATCGACATCGATTTCATAATCCACGTATTGGCCGTCTGCTGTGGTGCCGCGGAAAACCCTCATCGTGTGCTTTGGCATCAGTTCGTCTCCTCGAACAGCGCCTGCAGGTCCGCCGGCATCTTCGGGAGTGCCTCGGTAGAAATCTGCATGCCTCCGGAGGAGTCCTGACGGACGACCACGTTGACCTTGCCCCACTCTGCGTCTGGTCCAGGGAAGTCCTCCCGGGTGTGGCCGCCGCGACTCTCCTTCCGGGTGGCAGCTGCCCGGACGACGGCCTCGGAGACTGTCAGCATCGAACGGAGGTCCATCGAGAGGTGCCAGCCGGGGTTGTACTGGACGTGCCCTTCGACAGAGGTGTTCTGAGCTCGCTCCTGGAGCTCACGGACTTTGACCAACGCCTCGTCGAGTTCGTCCTGTGTTCGGATGATTCCGACGAGATTGTGCATCGAATCCTGGAGTTCGCGTTGGAGCGTGTAGGGGTTCTCGCCCTCTTCGCGATCGAAGTGGCTCAGCATGTCGCGGCTCGTAGCGTCGATGGCTTCATTATCGACGCCGGGGTCCCCAGAGAGACGGGAGGCGTAATCGGCAGCTCCCGCCCCTGCCCTTCTACCGAACACAAGAAGGTCTGACAGCGAGTTGCCGCCGAGGCGGTTGGAACCGTGCATACCACCGGCGACCTCACCTGCTGCGAACAGGCCAGGCACCGTGGAAGCGGCAGTGTTGGCATCGACCCTGATCCCGCCCATCATGTAGTGCATGGTTGGGCCGACCTCCATTGGAACGGCTGTGATGTCGACGTCTGCCAGCTGCTTGAACTGGTGATACATGCTCGGCAGCCGCCGTTTGATGTATTCGGGGGTTCGCCTCGTGGCGATATCTAGGAACACTCCGCCGTGAGGGCTGCCCCTGCCGGCTTTCACCTCGGAGTTGATTGCCCGGGCAACCTCGTCACGCGGCAGCAGGTCGGGCGTGCGCCGATTGTTGTTCTTGTCGTCGTACCAGCGGTCCGCCTCGGCCTCCGTGTCCGCCGTTTCGGCTGCGAAGAACTCTGGGATGTAGTTGAACATGAAGCGCTCGTTGTTCGAGTTCCTGAGGGTGCCGCCGTCACCGCGCACGCCCTCCGTAACAAGGATTCCTCGCACACTCCCCGGCCAGACCATTCCCGTCGGGTGGAACTGGATGCACTCCATGTCAATGAGGTCGGCTCCGGCCCAGTAGGCGAGCGAATGGCCATCACCCGTGTATTCCCAGGAGTTTGAGGTGATCTTAAAGGCTTTTCCGATTCCTCCCGTTGCCAGGACAACCGCCTTGGCCCCGAAAACGACGACCTGGCCGCTCTCGCGCTTGTAGCCGACGGCTCCAGAAATTCGGTCGCCGTCTTTAAGGAGGTCCTGGATCGTGTACTCCATGAAGACGTCGATCCCGCGGTGGACGGCGTTTTGCTGGAGCGTCCTGATCATCTCGAGACCGGTGCGGTCCCCAACATGGGCCAGGCGCGCGTAGCGATGGCCGCCGAAGTCTCGCTGAAGGATGCGCCCATCCGGGGTGCGGTCGAAGAGTGCCCCCCATTCCTCCAGTTCGAGTACGCGATCAGGTGCCTCTTGGGCGTGGAGCTGCGCCATGCGCCAGTTGTTCAGCATCTTTCCACCGCGCATCGTGTCGCGGAAGTGAACCTGCCAGTTGTCCTCCGGCCAAACATTCGCGAGCGAGGCAGCAATGCCACCTTCTGCCATGACTGTGTGGGCCTTGCCGAGAAGCGATTTGCAGACGAGCGCGGTCTTCGCGCCCGCGGTTGAGGCCTCGATGGCGGCCCGGAGCCCCGCCCCACCGGCACCGATGATGATGACGTCGTATTTGTGTTGTTCAAACTCCGCCATTTAGAACCCACTCCAGGTGTTCGGGTCGGTGATGATGTCGTTCGCGACCAGGCGGATGTAGAGGTCAGTGCCGACGATAATGAAGAGACTCGACCAGGCCCAGAACCTGTGTGACGTGTTCCAGACCGTAACGTAGTCCCATAGTCGCCTCCTGGTCTGGCGCCACTTCGAGCAGCTGAAGCAATTGAGCCCCCCGCCGACAATGTGCCTGACCGAGTGGCACGAGAACGTGTACATCATGAGGAAGAAGGCGTTGACGCAGAGCAGGATGGATCCGAGGCCTATGCCCCAACCGGTTTCCAGCGTTCCACCCTCTGCGTGCGAGTTGTAGAAGCCGTGAATCGCCCCGTACCAGAGAATGGGCACGAAGATCAGCGCAACGTACATTGCGAAACGGTGGAGGTTGTTGACCCAGAACGGAATGACAGACTCGCCCTTGTAGCTCTTACCGATGTCGCCAACCGCGCAGGCCGGTGGCGACATGAAGAACGAACGGTAATAGGAGCGCCTGTAGTAATAGCAGCTAGCTCTGAAAGGCACCGGCCCGAGCAGCACGATCAGCGCTGGTGAGATGAAAATATTGTCCTTTGCTTCGAAGAGTTTGGGCTCGAAGACCGGCGAGATATAAGCACCGACTTCGAACTCCCACTGGTCGATAAAGATGCTGAGAGTTAGCCAGCCGAAGAGAACGGCCAGCCCGAGTGCAGTCAGCGCGGGCTCGACCCACCAGGCGTCAGTCCTCAAATTTGTACGAAAGCCTCGCCGGTGGGGCGCGGCGATACTTTGAGCCATATTAGCGATCTCCCGAGTGCGCCCGGATACGGTGTCGGGCGGGACTCTGCCGGATCCTACGCCCGAGGCTAATTGGCTTCAAACAGAATCTCGCGATAGTTCTTATAGCCGCTGAGACGCTGCCCATCGGAGGATGCCAATTACCGTTTTCGCATCGCGGATGCGCCCGTCATCGATGGCGCCCAAGGCGTCTTCGAGATTGAGTCGATGGACGACGATGTCTTCATCGTCGTCCGCGGCCAACTTCGAAGGAGTCAATTGGCGACAGAAGTAGAGATGGATGTACTCGTCCGTATATCCGGGGGCGACGAAGAACCCGCCCCTGGCCTCGATGATTCCCGGCCGGAAGCCAATCTCCTCCTGCAGCTCGCGAACGATTGCCGTGGCGGGATCTTCTTCTGGCTCGATCGTACCCGCAGGCAGTTCGAGCAAACGCCCCCGCGCTGCGTGCCGGTATTGGGTCACGAAGTGGATCAGGCCCTCGGCGTCGACCGCCACTGCGCAGACGGCGCCGGGGTGGAGGATGGTCTCCCGCTTCGACTCGTGTCCGTTTGGCATGCGCATGACATCGAGGCGAACGTTGAAGAAGTGCCCGTTGTACGTCTCGGCACTGGAGAGAACAGTTGGGTCGGGTGGTTCCACGGTCACAAGTGTAGCCGCGGGCTTGTGATGGCTACACTGCCTGTGTGGACCAACACGCGTTAGACGTACTCGAATTCGGACAGGTGCTCGGACGCATCGCCAACGAAGCTGCCTTCGGCGTGGGACGGGAGCGTGTGCTCGAGATTCGGCCGGCCTCGTCCTTTGATGGCGTATTGCGCGAGCAGCGGCGAACAGCGGAAATGTTGTTGCTGGATCAGCAAGGCATCGACGTGCCCTTCGGCGGCGTGTTCGACATTCGGGCGCATGTCCACTCTGCAGCGATCAAGCAAGTCCTTGAGCCTCGCGACCTGCAGGAGTGCGCGAGCACGCTCGGGACCGCGTTCAAGACCCGACGGCTCCTGGAGCGACTTCGTGAACAGGTTCCATCGCTGGCTGAGGTCGGCAATGCGGTAGTGGACTTCAGGCACTTCACGGACGCGGTCGACGAAGCGATCGGCCCTCGGGGAGAGGTCCAGGATTCGGCCAGCGAGGCGCTGGCAACAGCCCGGCGGGAGTTGCGTGTCGCGGAGCAGCGGCTGGAGCAGCGGGCGCAGGCCGCTCTCGCTGATGCGGTCAGTAAGGGGATTGCCCAAGAACCGCTGCTCACAGACCGAAATGGGCGCAAAGTAATCCTGATAAAGGCTGATCACCGCAGCGCCGTACCGGGCATCGTTCACGACATCTCGTCCAGCGGAGCGACTGTCTTCTTGGAGCCGCTTTCGCTGGTGGAGACGGGGAACCAGGTAAGAGAGCTTCAGCTGACCGAGAAGCGAGAAGTTCGGCGCGTGCTGAGCGCCCTCACGAATGTGCTTGGAAATGAGGGCGACGAAGCGCTCGCAACGCTTGATGCGCTCGCAACGCTCGACACGGTCAGTGCGAAGGTTCGCTACGGAAAAGGGATTCGAGCGCTGTTGCCGCCGCCGGGTGATGCAGAGACGTGGCTTCGATCGGATGGCGCCGCGGACGTCGTGGGCGCTCAGCACCCGCTCTTGGCCGGGGACGTGGTACCGGTTGATATCCAGGTGGCGAGCGATGGCACGGGGATCCTGATCACCGGGCCCAACACAGGAGGGAAGACGGTTGCGCTGAAGACGCTCGGTCTGCTGACCTTGATGGTCCAGTCTGGAATTCCGGTACCGTGCGAGGACTCTAGCCGTTTCCGGGTCTTCGCTCGGGTCTTCGCCGACATCGGCGACGAGCAATCGATCCACCAGTCGCTGTCCACCTTCTCGTCCCACATGCGGAATATCGCGGCTATTCTCGAAGAGGCTAGGCCCTCGACACTGGTGCTTCTTGATGAGCTTGGTGCCGGGACTGACCCAACCGAAGGGGCTGTGCTCGCGAGAGCGATCATTGAGGAGCTTCTTGAGCGCGATTGCACAGTGGTCGCAACGACCCATCACAGCGAGCTCAAAGCGTTCGCCCATGCCGATCCCAGGTTGCGAAACGCGTCGGTCGAATTCGATCGCGAGACGCTCAGCCCGACATATCGGCTTGTTATTGGCCTTCCGGGCCAATCAAACGCTATTGCAATAGCCAGTCGACTTGGCCTCCCGGCGTCGATTCTCGAACGAGCGTCTGCTGGGATGTCGGCCGAAGAGGTGGAACTTGAGCAGCTTCTCGCCGGAATTCGCGATGATCGGGCGGCCGCTGCTGACGAGCGTCAGAGGGAGGCCTCGGCTCGAAAAGAGGCCGAGGAGGTCCGACTGGACCTTGCCCTTCGCCGGGACGCGGTGGAGAAGGAGCGTGTTCAGATCCTCGAGCGAGCGCGCGTGGAGGCGGAGAATCTGCTCGCGTTAATGAACAAGGAGGCCGGTGCCTTACGGCGGAGAGCATCGTCTCGCGAGTTCGACTCGAAGGCCGCCCAGGACACCCTCGAGCGCCTCGACGCTGAGCTTGCCGATGTTCGACTAAAGGCAAGGCCCAGGCGAAAGGCGGTGGAACCGACGACGACGGTCACCGAGATCGCGGCCGGCGATCGCATTCACGTTCGTGACATTCCCCAGGCGGGCGAAGCGCTCGGTGGCCTGGGCGAGGACGGCAGGGTGGAAGTACAGTTCGGCTCTATACGTATGAAGATTTCAGTCGACAGAATTGATCGTGTGGACCGCGAGGGGGAGCCGGCTTCCTCCTGGAAGGGGCAGCCTTTGCTGTCGCGGGGCCCAGACGTGTCGAATGAACTCGACCTCAGGG
>DASCML010000041.1:0-15692 GCA_036010925.1 Dehalococcoidia bacterium
TGAAGTGTGAGGGCACCGACGAGCCTGTCTTTTGCGGCGACAAGGAGGGGTGTGTCCTTTTCGTCCTCCTCCTCGACCGAGACTCCCGCAGGACCTGTCCTGGGAGGCTTGCGCGGAAGGAACACCATAACGATCACTGCCGACGAGGCCATGAGGAGCGCCATCGCCACGAACACGGCATCGAAGCCGATACCCTGCCGTATGAGGCCAGCGATCAGTGGGCCGCTCCCGAATCCAATGATATCGGCGGTGGCAAACACGCCAAACCAACGCCCCTCGTGTCCTTCGGGGACCATCTCTGCGATGTAGGCTTTCGCGACCGCGAAGATGAGGGCCGTGCCGATGCCGCTCAGGGCTCTGAAGCCCATGACCTGGATGAAGCTATCCGCGGTGAGGTATCCGAGCGCGGCCGCGAAGTATAGGAGGAGGCCTCCGATTATGAAGAACTTTCGCCCATGGCGATCGGAGAGTCGTCCGACCAATGGTCCAAAGAGAGTCCAGGTAACGGCGAAAACCGAGAAAGTTAGCCCAATCCAGACGCCGGTGGCACCAAGATCCTCGGCATAGACGGGCAGCAACGGGCTGACCATCGAAATGCCAAGCGTCGCCACGAAGACAGCCGCATAGAGAACGAGGAAAGGGCGGGAGATCATTTGGCCGCCGGGGTGGAGTGTGCCGCTCGGGTAGGCCGCAGGCCTGGTCCGACATCCATGCTCGGAAAATACATTGCATCGGCCTCAGGTGGCAGTCACTCTGGCCCTGGTGCCGGTTTGTCAGGTACGGAAGGGGACGCTAACTTCACGCCACGGGAGGGCAGTGGCCACCGTCGGCCGCGGATGGCGCAATGGCAGAAGCCAAGAAGGTTGCGTCGGCTCCAGCTAAATCGAGTCCCCGGTCCTCCGAGCTCTCTATTTCGACCTTTGCTGCCTTCCGGGATCGCCGCTTCACCCTGCTCTGGGTCAGCACCTTCACATTCATGCTCACCCAGGGCATTCAGCGTTTTGCGTTCGTTTGGCTTGCAATCGAGCTCAGCGAAAGCAGCGGCGCGCTGGGCCTCGTGAGTTTTGCACTCGGGATACCTGTGCTCTTTGTTTCGATGCCGGCAGGGATGCTTTCCGACCGCATCGACCGACGCCTGCTCCTTTTCGACAGCCAGATATTCATCCTCGCGGTGAGCACTTTATCCGCCATTCTCATTTGGAGCGGAGCGATTTCGCTCCCGCTGGTTTTGGTTATCGCCTTGATGGTGGGACTTGGCGCTGGTTTCGGAATGCCGGTGAGGCAGTCAATAGTTCCCTCACTGGTACCACCTGAGCGACTGATGAATGCCATCACGCTTATGAGCCTCGGCCAGAACACGTCGATGATGGTCGGGCCCGCAATCGGCGGCGGGGCGATCGCGATCTGGGGCATCGGCGGCGGATTCGCAGTCCAGGCCATCCTGCTTGGCGTCGGCCTGATTCCGCTGTTCTTCCTGCGGGTACCGCCGCCGGAGGGAGCCACTCAGCACAGAGCCGGAGAGGGGAGGGAAGCCCTCGCCGGATTGTCATTCGTATTCAGAGCTCCAGGCGTGCGTGCGCTGTTCTTGCTGCTGTTCGTCACCGCGCTCTGCATTATCGGGCCCTTCCAAGCGATCATCCCCAAGATTGCTGAGGAACGCCTCGGTTCGGGTGCCCTGGGGGCTAGCCTGCTCTATACCAGCTTCGGGGTGGGGATGATCATCAGTTCGTTATTCCTGGCCTCTGTCCCGAACATCCCCAACGCTGGGGGCTGGTTTACAGGAACTGTGCTTTTCCCGGTGTGATGATCGTGCCGATGGCTCTTTCGGAAATCTATTTCCTCACTTTCGCGATCATGTTCATCCAGGGCATCAACGGTGGGTTCTTCACCAATCTCAACCTGACGCTTATCCAGTCGCATACCCCCGGGGTTGTCATGGGGTGCGTGATGGCGGTGTACGCGATCACGATGATGGGAGGCTCCCCGCTGGGGGCGTTGATTGCCGGCGGCGGCTCAGATCTCGTGGGTCCCGGGGAGTGGTTTGCCATCGCCGGTGCAGCGATGACTCTTATCGCCGCGTTCTTTGTGGTGACCCAGCCGGGCCTTCGACGTATGTCGGTTCGCAAAGAGCCGGCGGTGGTCTGACAGCTCGTTCGGCCGGGGCCAACAGCCACTGGTGGGCGAGCAGGTCGGCTTCTACCTGAGGCGCTGGATGAGAATCGGGAAGCTCGCCTGGGTCGCACTTGGCGATGAATCGCTGGAGTCGGTGATGGTTGAAGCTGTCGTTTACTGAAACCATCACGAAGACTGTGTCGATGTTGCGAGGGTTCGGATAAGAAGACACGATGCCTTCCGCCAGCATCCACGCTGGCAGGATCTAGATGCCGTCAGATGAACACACCGGCGATTGTGTACTCGGTGATCTCGTCGTCGCTAAAGCCGAGGATTTCCGAAAGGACCATCTCGGTGTGTTCTCCAAGACCCGGACCGGCAGACAGCTTGGCGGGAGTGACGGAAAACGTCGTCACGGGTCCATCGTAGGGGGTCGGCCCCATTTCGCTGTGCTGGCAGGTGACGAAGAACCCACGATGAGCGAGCTGTGGGTCGCAGTAGAGGTCTGACGGACGCTGGACCACAGCTGCCGGTACCCCAGCATCGACGAGGATCTCCTCAGCCTCAAATGCGTCCTTCTCTGCGCACCAGAGCGCAATCGCCTTGTCGGTCCGTTGGTTCTCCGCGCGACGCGCGTCGACGGACGAGAACTTGGGGCCCTCCAACGCGTTGAGCCCCATGGCTACCGTGAGAGCTGCCAGCTGGGTCTCGGTGTCGATCTCGATTGCGACGTAACGTTCGTGCCCGCGGCACCTGTAGATCCCATGCGGGCAGTTGAAAGGAGACGTGTGGCCGGCCGGGCCCGGGACGTTGCCGTTTTCGCGATGGTCGAGAAGCAGAGGCTCGAGGAAGTGAAGCGCGCTTTCGACCTGGGAGATGTCGATGTACTGGCCGAGTCCCGTTCTCCGCTTCTCCAGCAGAGCTGCGACGAGCGCAGCAAGGCTGTATCGCGGAGCGATGAAGTCTGTGTAGGCCCCCCACGGCCCGGAAGGCGGACGATCTGGCCAGCCGGTCATGCTGTGGATGCCGGCGAGCGCCGCTCCTTGTCCGCCAAATCCACCGTACTGGTGTTCCGGGCCGGTCTGACCCCGAAGGCAGCTGCTCATCATGATCAGGTCCGGCCGACCATGCTTCAGAGAGTCCCACCCGAGGCCGAGATTAGCCATCGTTCCCGGGGTGAAGCTCTCCACAACAAGGTCTGACCAGTCGACCAGGCGACGCGCGACCTCGTGTCCGCCGGGGCTCGCCAGATCAAGTGCGATGCCCAGCTTTGAAGAGTTGAAATTGGCAACGAACTGGGAGCGGTCAATGCCCGGTGTTCCGTCCTTGAACGGGGGCATTGCTCTCAGGACATCTGGTCGGAGTGACGACTCGACGTGGACCACGGTCGCACCGTGGTCGGCCAGTTGCTTGGTGACCATCGGCCCTGCTCCGATCCAGGCGAAGTCAGCTACCTTGAGGCCGGCGAAAGGTCTGCGGCCCGCCCTCTGGGCCTGCGTTGGGGTAGCCCCCACCCTCGCGGCCGCGACGATCTCTTCGAGGCGGGACTGGTGTTGCCCGAGGACGGGCGCCGGTGACCTGTAGCGGATCGGTGTTCGTTCGAACTTGGCAAACGGCCCCGGGTAGACGTGCCCGTCAAGTTCGGTCCAGTAGTGGCGGCTTGCCAGCTGCGGATCGGCGGCAATGTCTTCGAGTGTGTAAATCGGCGCCAGCAGAAGGGAATCATCGACTGCTTGCGAGAGCAGCTCAGCCTTCGTCTTCTGTTTGAAGAACTGCCCGGCAAGCTCGATCATCTGACTGACTCGGCCGACAGACAGGCGTCCTTCTGCGACATCGGCCCGCCAGCTGGCCCAGCGTTGACCACGGAAGTCCGGTTCGAGCGCGTCCTCCTCCTCCATCCAGCGGGCGATGTTGTCCAGCGTGGTTGCCCCGGGTTGTCCGGTAGTTGCGGAGAAGACCGCGTAGCCATCGGCGCACTCCCAGAGCCGCCGGGGCTGACGTAGCCCGGGGAGGACATCGCGTTCGGGCCCGTCCCGGTCGTCGCTGGAGCCCGGCGGGTTCTCACCAGTGTTGGGTGGATAGCCGGTCGCATTCATGAGCGTCCAGACCATGGCGGTTTGCATCGACACGTCCAGGTGCTGACCCAGCCCCGAACCATCACGCTCATACAGGGCGACAACAGCATCCGCGGCCGCTTGGGCCCCGGCGTGAAATGCCGCCTGGGGATATCCCACGGGTATCGGTGGGCGGTCGCGGTCACCCTGAAGGTTCGCCAGGCCTCCCGCTGCCTCCGCCGTCAACTCAGTCGCGGGCCAGTGCGCCTTGGGGCCATCCTGGCCGTACGGGCTGACCGAGACGTAAACGATCCGGGGGTTCTCGCGGCTCACAGTCTCGAATCCGAAGCCGAGCGATTGAGCCTGGCCGGGATCGAACGACTCGATCAGCGCATCGGCGCTGCGAAGCAGTCTCCCGAGTTTTTCCCTGTCCGCGGGGTTACGGAGGTCCAGAACGGCGCTCTTCTTGTTGAGAGCGACCGCTGCCCAGTAGAGGGACTCACCAGAACCGGGGCGATATGGTGGGCGCAGCCGCGACCTGGCGCCTGCGGGCGGTTCGATCTTGATTACCTCGGCGCCGAGATCCGCAAGGATCCGGCCGGCTAGCTCTGCTCGCTCGGTCGCAAGATCAACAACAAGGATCCCTTCTAGGGGACCGGATGGGGTAGAGGCGCCGGAATCAGGGTCGCTCGACATGTTTGAAGGATCATACGCTGGATTGGGCGACACAAGACCAAGCTGAACGAGAGTGTGATGACTCCTGAACAACGAGCGTTTCTCCGGAAACACAGACTGAGAGCGCTGATGCCTGCCCGGTGCGACGGCTCGCCCCAGTTGAGCTGGATCGCCTACGACTACGAAGACATCGAACTATGGAGTGGCCGAATAGGGTCGCTGAGCCGGGAGTAAAGAAGGCAGATGACTGGCACTCCAGACCGGGGTTGGGGCTGGCAATCAGCCCCTCGGATACCCTGCAGCAGATTCGACAACGATCCCGGTGCCGGTCGACAAGATCGGCCGATTCGGCCGCGACCTCCAACCCCGGGGTCTGGGCTTCTCCGCGAAATCATTCACCGAGCGCGCTCGAAGCGCATATCACGGCCGGTTCACTTCTTTGCGCCTCGGGCCGAGAGGACGTATACCCATTGCGACGTCGCCGTGGGAGGTGGATCTTGTCGGAAGAGCTATCAGGCGCCCGAGAACACAGCACCACTGGGTACAACTGAGCGGAGTCGGTCTCGCTGGCCGTTGGCCAGGCGATCGGAGATGAGAGTGGAGTGCTGCCTCGCATTGCAAGCGGATTTGGCGGAGGAATGGCAGGGGCCGGCGGCACGTGCGGCGCGCTCGTCGGCGCCGTAATGGCCGTGGGCCTAGTGCACGGGCGCTCGGATCCTGGCGATGATCGCGGACCAAGTGCTTCGACTACGGGCGAGATAGTAGCCGGCTTCGAGGCCGAAATGGGCGCCACCTCCTGTCGCGACCTGACCGGTCTGGATCTTCGGACGCGAGAGGGAATGAAGGCTCTACGCGAGACCGGTGTCGTAGTCCGTGTGTGCCAGCGTGCGATCCAGACCGCCGAACGGCTCGCCTTAGAGGGACTCGTACCTGCCGGGGGCTGACCACTGGCCTCCGCGCACAGCGAATTGTCATCTGTCGCTGGCCGCATCGCCGAAAAGGCGTCTTTTCCTAGCCCGGGCGGCACGAACTTCGAGCGATGCGATGTTTACCAAGTGTTTGTCAACGACTTCTCGATGGGGTTTGTGGCTCCGTAGTACTCCCAGTTCTAACTGAGGCATTCCCACTTCTCGGCGGAGGCCCGCCTCTAAGGTGGGCCTCCGGTCGTGTCGGTCGGCTGATTTGGGCGGAGGCCCAGGAGGTGGTCTGCTTCTTCCTGGGAAATCTTCCCCTCGGCCACCAAGGTGGCGGCCCGAACCGGCGAGAGCGTGATGGTGTCGGGAAGCTCGATCCGCAGGCGGCGGAGTCGTCTGCTCACGGCAAAGAGAACTCCCCAGGTGAGAAGCAGGAGACAGCCGGCGCCGGCCATGGCAGCAGGGGCACCAAAGGCGTCGGCCGCTGCAGCAACCGGAACGACTCCCAGAGGCGTGAGGCCATAGGACATCTGTAGCAGACCCATGACTCGCCCTCGCAGTTCGGGGGGTACCGTCATTTGAACGGCTGTGTTGTTCGTCGCGCTGAAGACCATCTGGCCCATGGTGGCTGTTGCCAGCAGCGGGAGCGCCAGCAGAATCCACGGAGAGAGCGAGAACGCCACCATCGCCAGGGCCATCACGAGGCCGCCAGCCAGCATCAAGGCCCCCTTTTCCGTTCGGTTCCCGATTCTGGTCGAAATGAGAGCACCGATCACGCCACCCGCCCCGGCCGCCCCCGCAAGAGCCCCCAGGCCGGTGGCGTTCCAACCAAAAACATCGTCGGCGAAAACAGGCAGCATTTGCTGGAGCGGATATCCGAAGAGCGGCACTGCCAGGGCTCCAACCATGAGCATCCGCATCGTCCGGTCTCGCATTGTGTGCGCCATCCCGGCGACGAAATCCTCTCTGATTCTTACCGGGCTGTGATCAGACACCATTCCGTGGACGGGGAGACGCAACTCAGCCGTCGAGGCAGCCACGAATAGAAGGAACATTAGCCCTTACACCCAGCCGGCTCCCAACGCTGCGATGAGCACGCCGCCTGTCGCCGGGGCCGCGATCCTGGCGAGGTTTGTTCCACCCATCTGGATCGCGATTGCGTTGCCGAGCTTGTGGCGAGGGACAAGGGCGGGGGCCATGGCCTGTCTTGCTGGCACGTTGAACGCGAATAGCACGCTCATCACAACGGTCATCACGATCAGGTGGGTGAAGGTTACCCATCCGCCGATGACCAGCACGGCGACCACGCCGCTCGCGGTGGCCGCGCCAATCTGGGTGACGATAATCAGGTGGCGTTTGTTTACCCGATCTGCGGCGAGTCCTCCAACCGGAGCCAGGATCAACAACGGAATCGCGCTACTGACCGCTATTACTGCGAGCGATGAAGCCGAGCCCGTGATGTCGAAGACAAGGAACCCCCGCACTACCGTTTGCATCTGAGTTGAGCTGAAGAAAGCCATGCTTCCTAGGAAGTACCACGCGAATTCGCGCTCTCCGAGGGCCGTGAGCGTTTGCCTGGTCACCGTCAGCCCTCCCCTCGTCCCCGGGCTTGAGGGCTTCTCTCCGGAGACTTTCGCAACCTGCGACCGGCCCGCGACCATAATGAGGGATCCCCAAGCTGGACTGGGAAGTTGAGCGTACGCGACGCGCGGCGGCTGCACACGTGCTCGGCAGATCGGTTTGGCACCAAGGGCCGAGGCTGGAATGAGAACGAAGCACATCCGAGAGCATTGGCGGTTGGTCCTCGCCCTTGCTGGACTCGCTGTAGTCGTGATCATTCTGGCTGCCGGAGGAGGCGGTGACGCCGACACGCCGGAATCAGATCCTACGGAACCATCGGAAGCAACAACTTCAACCCCGGTCGCCGATGAGAATGGTCGATTCCCACCGTTGGACCGAACCAGACCGGCTGTGCCGCTCGACCACGTCCACTTGGGATCCGGCCGAGCGCGGTCTCGAAGGACCGCTACGGGACGTTCAGCTGGAGGCGCCTCGCACCCGGTTTACGTTCTGGTTCGCTTACGTCGGCGCCTTCCCGCAGGCCGAGGTCTGCCCGCCCTAAACTCGAGCGCTCCAGTCCCTCCTCCAACCGGCTGAGCCATCTTCTTTCAGCTGTGGAATTGTGCGGGGAGTTCGGCCGGTCTGATGCTAAGGTCTAACGTATGTACTCAACGCGAACCGCTCTCACTCGGCTGATTCTTGTATCCATGTTCGGGGCCGGTGCTCTGGCGCTCGCATGCAGCGGTGGCGATAACGGCAACGGTGCTGGAAACGCGACAACCGCCACCGTCGCGGTGGACTCAGACCGGGAGCCCGGAAACGGCTCCGGCGCGAACGGGGGCGCGCCCGACACGCCGGAGCCAGACGCGGCGTCCGATTCCGGCTCAGACCCTACGCCGGCGACACATCCTGAGCCGATAACTCCCAGCGACGACGGGACACACTCGGAATTCCAGGAATTGATCGGCGAGTTTAAACAGCGCGAGTATCACGTTGAGTACAAGTCGACCGTGTCTACAAGCGGGCAACAGCTCGACGGCGTCATAGGCCGCTATCAGCTAGGCGAAAGCCTCCGCTCCGACTTCAGCTACCAACTCGAAGGAGAGTTGTTCGCAGGTTCGACTATCAGGACACCTGATGCGACCTACATCTGCAGCGATGCTGCCGGCCTACAGTCGTGTCTGGGTATGCCGCCGGGAGGTCCCACCATCATTCCTGACCTCAGCGCTCGGTTGACATCGCAGATGGACGCGATCCTTGAGAACTCGGATAACGTCGCCGTCCAATCGGCAGGCAGGAGGACGATCGCGGGCGGGAGCGCCCGCTGTTTTGAGTTCTCCAGCGTTGAGGGGACCGGTCTGACGTGCATCAGCGACGACGGGGTCATGCTCCTGATAGAGGTTGATTTTGGCCAGGGGACGATGCGTATGGAGGCCACAAGCTACGGCACTAGTGTGAGCGAATCAGACTTCGAGCCCCCGTTCCCGGTCACCAATATCGATGGTGTTAGTAGACAGTCCTACGGAATCGGCTAGATTCCGTACCAGTCGATCTCAGGTCCCTTGCGCGTTCGCTCTTCGGTCGGTCCGTCGTTCTTCGGATAGCCAAGCCAGATGTAACCAACGATCCGGTCGTCGTCATCAAGACTGAGAAACTTCGTCGCTCCGCCGTTGCGGGAGAACCGCCCGGTGATCCACTTCGTTCCCAAGCCTTCGGCATAGGCTGCCAACATCAAGTTCTGAGTCGCACAGCTGCAAGATGCGTAGTCCTCTAGGTCGGTGGTGTCATTCGGCAACATCGTCCTTTTCTGGGTCACCACAATCGTCGCCGGTGTGCGCATCAATATCACACGAGCCCATCCCACCACGTCGTCGTCCGGCGGATCTGGCGACTCGTCTGAGAGCATCCAGTCTGCCAGGGCGTTGCCGAACCTGCCCCGCTCCTCGCCTGCAATGACGTGAAAGCGCCAGGGTTCTGTCATCTTATGGTTGGGAGCCCACGTAGCTGCGTCAATCAGCTTCAGTATTAGGTCCCGGGAAACCTCGGTGTCGCTGTACTCGTTGCACGAGTACCGTTTGAGCAGTGCTTCGAAGACCTCCACTGCGTCCCTCCTCGCTGCATCCCATCATTTTGCGGGCCATAGGGATGGCGCCTGCCGTGCCCAATCTCCCACCGGATAACGTTGGTCCAGAAGAGGCCTTCGATTTGAGGCGGCTTCCGCCACGTTCGAGTGCCCGCGAGTAGAGGGCCAGGGGCTGTGCTCGAGACCGGTCCTCTGCGCAGGTCGTCTCGAGCACATGCCTTTGAACCTCGTTCATCGAAGAGTCCGGCGGGATGAAGCGGATCACAACCTGCGTCAGCAACTCCCGGCTTGAGTCGGTTCTGCCATGCAGTGGACCTTGCTCTCGCTCGTTGAGTGCGGTTGAACCTTAATAGGGCGGCGGCAGATCCTCGCACCAAGCTGAGATATCCTCGGTTCACGAAGGCGGTAAGAAGCCGAGGACGGGGGAGAGATTGTCGAGTACTCCGGAGGCCGACCAGGAGACGGGCGGCGACTCAGGATCTGTCTGCTACCGCCATCCCGACAGGGAGGCGGCAGTTCGCTGCCAGAGATGTGACAGGGTCATATGCCTGGAGTGCATGCAGGCTGCCTCAGTCGGTTTCCAGTGCCCCGAATGCGTCGCCGAGGGAGCCAGGGGCATTCGCCAGATTCGTCTCGCCGATAACACGCCCTATCTGACCTATTCGGTCATCGGCGCCAATCTCATGGTGGCATTCGTCCTCTTATCCCATGGGAGTGGCTGGTTTGATGGTAGCCTCGGCAGAATTGGCATCGACTTTGGACTGGTGGGGGCGGGCCTCACTACTAAAGGTGGACAGCTCGTCGTCGTCGGAGTGGACGCCGGGGAGCCCTACCGGATATTCACCAGCGCGTTTCTACACGCCGGCCCCATCCACCTTGCATTCAACATGATCCTCATGTGGCAATTCGGGGCGCTGCTCGAGCCTGCGCTCGGACGGTTGCGGTTCTCGCTCCTTTTTCTGGTCTCTTTGATTGGCGGGTCGTTCGGCGCGCTGCTGGTCACCCCGGACACGATCACAGTCGGCGCTTCCGGGGCGGTCTTTGGCCTTATGGGAGCGACCTTCCTGGCCCAGCGGTCGCGGGGGATGAATCCGATGCGGAGCGGTGTCGGCTTCCTGATA
Organism: Dehalococcoidia bacterium; assembly: GCA_036010925.1. GTDB lineage: Bacteria > Chloroflexota > Dehalococcoidia > Tepidiformales > Tepidiformaceae > DASCML01. Next base: position 10,520 of record DASCML010000041.1, read on the forward strand.
GCCATCAACTTGGTTCTGACTTTTGTGATTCCGGGGATTTCAATCGGCGGCCACATCGGTGGATTAGCTGCCGGGGGAGCCGTTGCTTGGATGCTCTACGAGTCGCCGCACCATGGGGTACCCCGGTGGGGACCAGTCTGGGGATCCGCGGGGCTTGGTGCTGTGCTCTTTATCGGTGCCCTGTGGGCCGCGACCAGGTGGGCCGACCCGATCTTATAGACTCGGTCCAGCGCTCTACCGCTCGCCGAACAGGCGGGACGGGGCACCCCTCTTGAGCCCCGCCTCCTCCGGTGAAGTCAACAACGGAAGGGGTGGCGGGGGGCCGGTCATCCGCGCTGGGGTTAGATCTCGTGGAGGATGAATCCGTCAGGCCGGAAACCCTTCAGGCGATTCACGACTTGGCCAGCTCTGGAAATTCGTCGATGTTCCGATCGACGAAGACGATCCGGCCTTCGAACTCCTTGGACATGCGCTTGAAGACCGGTTTTATATTCAGGCAGGGACCACACCAATCAGCGTAGAATTCCACGCCCATTGGTCGGTCATCCCTGAGCAGTTCTTTGAAGAGCTGTTCCCGGTCCATATCGACGATCATTAAACGCCTTCGCGACCGAAGGTTTACAGCGTCTGCCGAACGCCGCAGTGACCGCGATCACCAATGGTCCCGGCTACACGCGCTCGAACACCGCTGCTATGCCCTGTCCTCCGCCGATGCACATCGTTTCAAGGGCGTACCTGGAATTTCTACGTTTCATCTCGCCCAGCATGTCCGCAAGGATCCTCACGCCCGTTGCTCCCACAGGGTGACCTATAGAAATACCACTGCCGTTTACGTTTAGGCGATCGAAGTCGCTCCGGGCGAATTGCCACTCTCGCGTGACGGCGAGCACTTGGGCAGCGAAAGCCTCATTCAGCTCTATGAGGTCCACATCTTTGATCTCAAGCCCCAGGTGGTCGAGTGCCTTCGCGGAGGCCGGCACCGGGCCAATTCCCATGTAGGCCGGGTGAACGCCGGCTGCGGCCCACGAACGGAGGACTGCAATTGGCTCCAAGCCGTGTTTGGCTGCGGCTTCGGGCGAGGCCACGATACAGACTGCTGCGGCGTCGTTTTCGCCGCTTGCGTTTCCCGCGGTGACTGTCGATTCCGGGTCAGAGTGAATCCGGACGGGCTTGAGCCTGGCCAAGGCCTCCATACTGGAATCGGGCCTCGGGTGCTCGTCCCGTTCAAAGATAATGTCGTCCGCTCGACGCTGCGGAACCGGTACCGGGACGATGTAGTCGGAGAACAGGCTCGCATCCCACGCGGCGACTGCGCGCTGGTGACTCCGTAGCGCGTATTCGTCCTGCTCCTCGCGGGGAATCGAGTACCGGCGCCTCAGGTTCTCGGCAGTCTCTAACATGCCGCCTTCGACAGGGAACCGAGCTTCGCACCCTGCAGTGATCCGACCGCGGTCCAACCGATCGAGCATCGCCGAATGACCGCGGTTTGGCCCCCAACGAAGGTCGAGTGAATAGAACTCAGCGTTGCTCATGCTCTCGACGCCCCCCGCGAGGAGCAGGTCCGCAACGCCGGTCTGCACTTCCATCGCTGCAAGGCAGACGGCTTGTAGACCGGAACCACAGCGCCGGTCGAGCTGGAGCCCCGGAACCTCGACGGAAAGACCGGCTCGGAGGGCGGCAAGACGACCGATTGCGGGGTTTTCGCCGTTCGGGTAGCAATGGCCGAAGATCACGTCGTCGATCGAATCTTCGCCGAGGGAATACCTCTCGACGATGTTCGAAATGACCCTCCCCCCGAGTTCCTCGGCGGTTATTGGTCGTAACGCTCCTCCGAGCCTGCCCACGGCCGTACGGACAGCTCCGCAAATCAATGCGTCTCGCATGTGGTCGCCTCCCGGGGACCTGGTGGTGAGTTTTGAGACGGTAGCACCCCTCAGAGCCTGGCGCGATGGTTCCTGCGAACACCGCGGCTGCCCCTGATCTGAACTGAGCGTTGCGCCGGAGACTCCGATCCACGACTCTGCCAAGATGAGCCCTTTAGCCCCGCCGGGGCAGTCACGACAACACGCCGCTGTGCGGCCGACCTCGCGAGCGCTGCTGATAGGACCCCGCCAGGTAATTCTTCCTTTCCGTGGCGATGAGCCGGACCGAGTGGCGGAAAGGCCGACCTGGTTTCTGTCCGGCGACGGTTTCGAACCTAGCGAAGGCTATATAGAAGTAGCGGTTCAAGAGGTGCTCGAGGAGTCGGGACAAGAAATAGCACTCAGGCCCTATGTGTGGTTGAGCGAGCATACTTGGCCCTGTTGCACCAACATTCATGTATAGCAATTCCGAGGTCATATTATCAAATATGTAATCGCTTGCTCAGGTTCTGGGAGTAGGTGGAATAATTATCTCGGTAGGCCTAAACATTTGATCACAATTGATGGTGAACCACTACTTCATAGAACGATTCGGTTGGTCAAAAAATACGATAATAGAAATGACATTGTCGTAATGGCATATACTCCTGAATATCGAGTAAAAGGGACAAAACTGCATGTACCGGATTTGTTTGCAATCACAGTACATCAAGCTTTACCTGCTATATATACATCATATAATATTTGGAATAAAAATGGAATAACAGTGCTTTTGTTCGGAGATGTCTTTTATACAGAAAAAGCAATGGATCGCATTGTCAGTAAGGCCTCCACATCCACAGAAGTACTGTTTTATGGGAGAAAAAAAGGCAGCGCAAGCACAGGTAAGCCGTGGCAGGAAATATTCGCTATGAGTTTCCAAAAGACACATAATGAAGATGTGTTAATGCAGTTAGAAGAGCTCAAGCAGCAATTCGATCGCAAAGAGATAACACGGTTTCTGACTTGGGAAATATATAAACAACTAAATGGCGTGTCGTTGGATCAGGTGCCCATCACGCAGTTCAGCAAAACGTTCATTAACATTGACGATTTTACAGATGACTTCGATTTTCCTGTAGATTATGACAGATGGATAAATAACTATAATAAGAAGAAGGCGTCCGATGGTATTTTCGGCTTCTTTAGGTTTAAGAAATAAAGAGAGATCTGTGTTCTTGGCTCCGAGGGCATTGACACAGGTATTTAGATTGGCACTTCGCGGCCTGCATTCACACGACGGAGGTCCCTAGCATTGGCGTACGGGCCTATAAGGAGGAGGCGTACTGGGGGCACTGCTGGCGGGGGTTGGACGCAATCGCGGAGAGGAGATGGGGAGTTTGCGGCGCCAGGTTTGGTGGAGATACCATTGGTGATTCCAGAGAACGAGTTTCGAGCTGTACTAGTCGCTGTGCGTGTCTGATATGCGTCGCGATGCTGTCGAACCGGGAATTATTGTTTCCATCTCTGAGCGGCGGCCGCACGCTTACCCAAGGAGCGAAGACTCAAGCTTGCAGGGGTCGAGCGAGAGGTGTTGGGGCTCCGAAAATCAGACTTGCTGCGGACTGTTGATGAGCTGACTATCTGTCTGAGAGATGCCGGGGATGATCAGTTCTTCGATACCTGTGAATTGCTCTGGTCCGGTGCAACCCGGGAGGAGCAGTTCGTTGCAAGCAGTCTTCTCTCCAAGCGGCGGTCCGCGCTGGCCTTGCGCCCCTGGGCTACTCTGAGTCGCTGGCTGGATAAGGTGGCCCGAGAGCAGGTCGAAAATTGGCTTCGGACAGGGACCCGCTCCGACTTGGCACCCCAGGAGTGGCGTATTCCCGGGAGGTGAGAACAAAGAGCCAAGGTCGCGAGTGAAAGGCTGCTAGAGGGCGGCTTCGATCGCCCTCTGTGTGAAGACCTTGAGCATCGCGGCGCGGTACGCAACCGAGGCATGTATATCCTCGTTCAGGTTCTCCAATTCGGCCTTCTTAGCTGCTGTCTGGATGCTCTCGGCCGTTGGGGCACTCCCGGCCAATTCGTCCTCTACTGCGGTTAGACGCTGGGCATGAGTCGCGGCCCCGGTGGCAGCGACCCGAGCCGAGCGGCAGACTTCCCCGTCCATGTCCAGAACAGCGCAAACGCCAACGACAGCGTAGTGAGATGCGCGCTGCCGGAGCTTGGCGTAGGCGCCATTGGCGACCGGAGGGACCGTCACGGCAGTGATTATTTCATCATCCGCCAGGTCAACCGTCAGGAGGTCCTGGAAGAACGCCTCGGCCGGCACTACACGCGTCCTCCCCGGTCCTGAGATGAGGATCTCTGCGCCGACGGCGACTACTACGGCCGGAAGGTCGGCTGCTGGGTCGGAGTGGGCAAGGCTGCCCCCGATAGTGCCGCGATTCCGAACCTGGATGTCGCCAATCTTGGATGCTGCTCGAGCGACCACCGGCGCGGCACGGATCAGCACTTCGGACGTCTCGAGGTCGCGATGAGTTGTGCAGGCTCCAATCTTGATCTGACCATCGACTTCTCGGATGCCAGTGAGGGATTCGATTCCCGCAACGTCCACGAGGAGCCCCGGCTCTGTGAGTCGTAGCTTCGTGAGGGGAATAAGACTGTGGCCGCCGGCCAGCAACTTACCCTCGCCCGCCGACTCCTTCAGCAGGGAAATCGCCTCCTCGACGGTCGACGCGCGGCGATAGTCGAATTCCACGGGAATCACGGCTGACCTCCACTGATGATGCGCCACAGCTCCTCCGGGCGGAGGGGCATGTCAAGGTTCTTGATTCCGAACGGACTCAGCGCGTCGACGGCCGCATTTACAAGGCAGGGGGTCGAGCCGATGGTCCCCGCTTCACCGATACCTTTCGTCCCCAACGGAGTGTTCGGTGACGTTGTTACCGTCCTGTCTATCTCGAACCAGGGAAGGTCGCCCGCGCGGGGGATGGCGTAATCCATAAAGGACGCTGTAAGTGGTTGACCTTCCTCGTCATACAGGACACCCTCGAGAAGTGCCTGACCGATGCCCTGGGCGAGACCGCCGTGGACTTGGCCCTCTACGATCATCGGGTTAATCACCGTTCCGCAATCGTCGACGACGACCATCTTGAGGATCTCTAGCTCTCCGGTTTCCCGATCGATTTCAACCATTGAAATATGGCAGCCGAATGGGAATGTTCCGCCCTCCGGCTCCCAAAAGTCCTCCTCTGACAGGCCCGCCTGCAGGTCTGGATATGAGATCCCCGCCGCAGTAGCTTGAGCCGCTCCGAGATAAGCGAAGCTGGCTA
>DASCML010000042.1:0-11250 GCA_036010925.1 Dehalococcoidia bacterium
CAGGGACCACTACTGGGTCATCCAACTCGAGGGCAATTACGTCGGCGGAACCTTCCTTCACTCCTTCGAGGAGCATGAGAAAAAAGCTGCCTTCGCGCTTGGCATCGACGATCCTGAGCTCCTCGGGCATGGTCTCGGAACCGAGGTCGTCAACTTGGCGATGACTCATGCCTTCGAAACGCTCGGGCTCCACCGCGTATCTGTGCGGGTTCTCGAATACAACATGCCGGCGATTCGCTGTTTTGAGGGCTGTGGTTTCAAACACGAGGGAACCGAGAGAGAAAGTAGCCTCGTGGACGGCGAGTGGCAGAACGACATCCTGATGGCAATTCTCGAGGATGAATTTCGGGCTTCCCGATCCTGAGCGCGACCGCAGGCTTTAGAGTCGCGCCAGTCGCGATGCAGCCTCGGCGAGCGTTTCATTAGATTTGGAAAAGTGAATCTCACCAGGTAACCGCCAACGCCCGGGTCGTTGTAGAAGCTCGACCCTGGGACAGCAGCAACGCCGATATCCTCGATCAGGCGGATAGCGAAATCTGTGTCGCTGCCGCGAAAGTCGAACCCCGAAAAGTCCGCCATGATGTAGTAGGCGCCCTCGGGTTGATGGCATCGGAACCCGCACTCACGAAGGGACCCCAGAAGCAGCTCCCTCTTCCCCGCGTAGCTCTCGCGGAGCTCGGGATAGTACGCGCGGGCTTGTTCCATCGCCGCCGCCGCGCCTTCCTGGAGTGGGGCCGGGGCGCCGACGGTGAGGAAGTCATGCACCTTCCTTATCGCGGCACTTAACGGCGGGGAGGCTATAACCCAACCGATTCTCCAACCAGTGACACTGAAGGTCTTGGAAAGCCCGCTGATGGTGATGGTGCGATCGGCCATGCCGGAAAGAGTTGCGATGGGAATGTGTTCCCCTCCATCGAAGATGATGTGCTCGTAGATCTCGTCGGTGATGCAAAGGACATCCCTCTCCCGACACTCTGTGGCGATCATCTCCAGCTCGCTTCTGGAAAAGACTCTCCCAGCGGGGTTGTTAGGAGTATTAACAATGATCGCTCTGGTACTCGGTGAAAAGGCTGCTCTCAGCTCCTCAGGGGCGAACCTGAATTCGGGGGGGACCTGAGAGTCACGTAGACGAGCTTCGCCCCGCTCATGGCGGCGTCAGGGACGTAGTTTTCGTAGAACGGCTCGAACACGATCACCTCGTCCCCAGGCTCCACCAGGGCCAACATGGTCGCCATCATGGCCTCAGTCGCACCGCAGGTGATCGTCACATCGGTTGCTGGATCGAGATCGAGGCCGTAGAAGATGCCGGCGTTTTCGACGACGGCGTTACGCAGCCGCTCGGCGCCCCATGTAATGGCGTACTGATTCAGGTCTCCCTCGATCGCTTCGACCGCCGCACGCTTTATGAAGTCAGGCGCGGGGAAGTCAGGATATCCCTGGGCGAGGTTCACCGCGCCGTGCATCATCGCCCGCCGAGTCATCTCGCGGATCACCGACTCCGTGAACACGGACGTGCGAGCGGCGGCCCTCGATGAGGCAGTACCCATTCTGAGATTCTAGACGGGCGGCTGTGCGCGAGCGCCAATCGACGTCATAACTCCTGACTCACCGCTACTGGAGCGCACCGGACGAGGCAATTACCGCGACTTCTTCGTCACTCAGCCCGAGGAGGTGGGTCAGCACGTATTCGTTGTGCTGTCCAAACGTCGGCCCGGGACGATCGTTTGATGCAGGTGTCGCAGAGAATACCATTCGTGAACCCTCGATCAATACCTCGCCAAGCTCGGGATGTTCGACGGTGGCCCAGTGTCCCCGGTGATTGAGCTGAAGGTCGCCGATCAAGTCCTCGCTGACCGAGGCCCTGTGTACCGGCACCCCGACCGGAACGAGGAGGTTCTCAATTACCTCTGCCTCCATTCCGTTCGTCCAGGCGGAAATCTCATCCTCGAGCGCCGAGCTGTTCTTCAGCCGCTCTTCGAGAGTGGAAAATCGCGGGTCTGAGAGCCACTCTCTGCGACCGGCTGCTGCTGCAAGTGACTCCCACTGCTCCTCGGTCTCAGTCGCAATGGCCACCCAACGATCCTCACCGACGACCGGAAACACGCCGTGTGGAGCGAAATGCAGCGAAGCGTTTCCGAGGCGCGACAATACGCGACCGTTGACCGTGTAGTCGAGGACGGCGGGGGCGAGAAACCCGATCGAACCTTCGGCCTGAGAGAAGTCGATATACTGGCCTTCCCCGGTCCTGCGGCGGTGGTCAAGCGCCGCCAGAAGAGCTGCGACTTCGAATTTCGGGACCACATAGTCGGTGTAGGCACCAAAGGGAGCGGCCGGCGGCCTGTCGGGCCATCCGACGATCTCGCCGAACCCCGCGAACTGCGCGCCCATTGTTCCGAAGCCAACCACCGACGACTGGGGTCCCGTCTGCCCGTTGAGGCAGGAGCTCATCATGATCAACCCCGGGTTGATTTCCCGGAGGTGCTCGTAGTCGAATCCCATTGCTTTCATAGCCCCAGAAGCGAAGCTTTCGGTGAGTACGTCAGCCCATTGGACAAGCTTGAAGAAGACTTCCCGGCCAGCGTCCGACTTGAGATCGAGCGTGACTCCGAGCTTTCCCGCCGCGGTGCAGGCGAATAAACCCGAGCGCTCCGGTCCCGGCACGCCGTCTTTGAAAGGCTGAAGAGTACGGGAGGTGTCGACAAGGGTCGTACTTTCGATCTTGACGACCGTGGCGCCGTAATCCGCGAGGTATCGGGTCGCCTCGGGACCCGCCACCACCCACATCAGGTCAAGCACCTTTACGCCTTCGAGCGGAAGAGCTCTGCTGGCGGGCAAAGAAGGCGCAGGAGCGTCGCTCTGCTCGCCAGGAATGATCTCGTCGTTGTGCTCACCTAGGAGCGGCGGTCGACGCCGGAACTGGATGGGCGTCCCTTCCAGGCAAGAAAACGGCCCCGGGTGAGTGATTTTCCGCCCGAGCTCAGGATGTTCGACTTCCTGCCAGAAGCCACGGGCCGAGAGCTGCTCGGAGCTGAGCAGTTCGTCGATTGTGACTATGGGGGCAATAAGAAGGTCCTTCTCACGGGCCAGCTCGAACAGTTCTGCCTTCGTGTAGTTTGCGGTGAAGCTAGAAACGAGCTCGATGACGCGAGCGAGCTCACTTACCGGCTCTTCGCCGGAAACGAGCAGTGGAATGTAGCCGATCCAGTCCTTGCCCCGAGTTACCTCATCGCAATACCCGCGTTCGAACAGGACGTCCATGAGCCTCTGGGTGAACGGCCCAATAGCCGAGCCGAAAAAGAAGCTCACCGACACGTATCCGTCCTTCGCAGGGTTGATGAGACGAATCGGTATGGAACCGACAAGAAGACCGCCCGCGTAGCGCTTCGTTGGGGCATCTCCCCAGGCTGATGAAAGGATGTAGTGTTGAGCGGCGAGCATCGTCGCCGCCTGGGCCGACACGTCCACGTGCTGGCCCAGGCCATCTCGTTCCCGCGCAAAGTGGGCGATCAGCGCCCCCGCCGCGCCTTCGGCGGCACGGTGCCCGGTCGTGATCCCCGGTCATCTGGAGGACACCCGAGGAAGCGAAGACCGTCAGCTCGCTGGCTGGCCACTGCGACTTCGGCCCCGAGTGGCCAAACGGCGTCAGGGAAACCATCACTAATCGCGGATTCACCGCAGCAAGTTCGTCGTAGCCGAGACCAAGTTCTTCGAGGTAGCCGGGCATGAACGACTCGATCAGGAAGTCGGCCCCCCGTACCAGGTCCAGAAGATGTCCTCGGCCGTCCCGAGATTCGATATCGAGGATGATGGACCGCTTGTTTCGGTTATAGGCCCAGAAATTGAGACTGTGATCCGGGTGCACCACGTCGTCCGCATAGGGACCAGAATGGCGGGACCGGGAACCACTCTGGGGTTCGACCAGAATGACGTCCGCCCCCAAATCACCAAGAATCTGACCGCAGAGCTGGCTGCCACCATCGGACAGGTCAATGACTCGATAGGGAGAAAGCATCTCACCCTCCGCCGATGAATTTGTCTGTCGGGATATTACAAGGGCACCGCGAAAGTTTGAATGTCCCGGTGAGAGGGAAAGTCATTCAGCGGCGGTGTACAGACCATGCTCGCGGATGTAAGCCTCGACGGTGTCCGTCACCAAGTACCGCACCGGCCGGCCGGCGATGAGCCTGGCACGGATACTGGTTGACGTGATGTCCACCCTCGGCATGTCCACCGTTCGGGCGCGAACCCACTCGGGGACCGGATGACCGTCCGCACGGGGAGCGACGAGCACAGTCGCCAGTTCTGCAATTCGCTGAGGAGACCTCCAGCGCCCGATCTCGGCGACGCTGTCAGACCCAAGCAGGACGAAGAGCTCTCCGGCCCCTTCACTTCGAGCCAACTCGGGCGCAAGCTCCTCGAGCGTGTCTACGGTGAACGTTCGCCCCGATCTCTGCACCTCCCGCCCATCGACGGCAAACCGCTCATTACCAGCGACAGCAAGTCGGGTCATTGCCAGTCGGTCCGGGGAGGGTGAGGTTTCAGCTCGCTCGGAAACGGCAGGAAACCCGCTACCGGGCCGCCGATGATAGGGATCACCTGCTGGCACAAAGAGCACGCGATCGAGTTCGAACTGGGCCGCTGCTGAATTGGCCAGCAGGAGGTGCCCCAGGTGAGGCGGATCGAATGTGCCACCGAGCATTGCAACTCTCATCGAGACTACGTTTACGCCAATGACCGGCCGCGAGCCAGCGGTAACCCGGCCCCACCCGGGCGAGAACGCCAATTTGACCCCTTTTGCCCGGATCTCTACGATCCAGATAGGGGTCTAGCACTCTCAGGTGGAGAGTGCTAGATTGGAAAATCTGAGGATTGCCAATGGCCTTGTCGGAGCGACGTTCGAGCATTCTGCGCTTCATCGTGGACGATTACGTCGCGAGCGCTCAGCCGGTTGGCTCGCAATCTTTGGTATCGCGGCATGACCTCAAACTCTCGAGCGCCACTGTGCGAAATGAGATGGCGGCTCTCGAGAATGAGGGAATGATCACACACCGCCACACCTCGGCGGGTCGATTTCCTTCGAGTCGCGGCTACCGCTACTACGTCTCAAGCCTTATGGATGAACGGGAGCTCAGCCGCAAGGAACAAATGACAATTCTTCACCAGTTCCATCAGAGCTCTCGCGAGCTCGAGGACTGGGTAAAGCTTGCCACGAGCGTTCTGGCCCATTCCCTCAATTCTGTTGGCCTCGCTACGCAACCCACGGTCAACGACATCCATCTCAAGCATCTGCAGCTTGTGGAGGTCTCAGAAACCCGTACATTGCTCGTCGTCGTGACCAGCGACGCGAAAGTTCACCAACACACGCTTGAGTTCGCGTCTGCTGCAAGTCAGGAACAACTTTCGGGCATCGCCGCACGGTTGAGCTCTGAGTTCAGCGGGTGTCGCGCCTCTGAAATTGCTGAAAAAAAAGCGGATGAGTCCCGCACAGAACTCGAAACTTTCATTATCGCCAACGTCGCCAACTTACTCATCAGTGAGGAGGTCTCGTCGGTTGAGGTACCGACGATCGACGGAATTTCTGAGCTGCTCAGACAGCCGGAGTTCGAACACGGAGAGAAGGTTCTCGACACCTTGGAGGCGGTGGATGAGCGCCGGCTACGAGACGCTATCCCCTCCGAAGCGCTCAACACATCAGGGGACGTCGCCATCGTGATTGGTGACGAGAGCGACCAGAGTCCGTATCGCAACATGAGCTTCGTCCTCACGCGCTACGGCTCCAAGGATGGGCCGTCCGGTGTGCTGGGTATCCTCGGTCCGACACGGCTTCCCTACGGGGATGCTGTAAGCCACGTGCGCTACGTACGTGATCTCCTCAGCGAGCTGCTGCGGCAGTTCTACGGCGAGGCCTGAGGCCGACCCACGGCCTTGGCTGGAGGAACGATGGTAGACGAGAGCGATGGCAAGATGACGGACCGGCGTGCATCGTCGCGAACGGGATCCGACGACTCGGACAACGAAAAAGAAGATGAACTCGCAGAACCAGAGAAGGAACCAAACGAAATAGACAACATGACCACCGAAGAGCTGAGGGAGGCTCTGGCCACCGAGCGCGAGCAAACGGAAGCGAACCTCCGTCAGTGGCAGCGGGCCGCGGCCGACTACCAGAACCTCAAGCGGCGTTCCGAGCAGGAGAAAGGCGAGTCGACTCGCTTCGCGCAGATCGCCATCGTCATCAACCTGTTACCGGTATTCGACGATCTCGACCGCGCTATGGCAACGGTTGATGCTAGCCTCGCAGGTCTCAACTGGGTACAGGGGGTTTCAGCGATTCACAGGAAGTTCGCCGGCGCTCTCCAGGCCATGGACGTACAGGAGATCGAAGCTGACGGACAGCCATTCGATCCTGATCGACATGAAGCCATGGGCCAGGCGGCCGGCGAAGAGGGGAAGATCGTACACGTAGTCGAGAAGGGCTATCAGCTCGGCGACCGTGTGATGCGCCCGGCGATGGTGATCGTCGGTAACGGAGAGGATCCTGGCGCCGACTCCGACGAGGCGGAATGACCAGAAGATGACACGAACCAAGAGTACAGCCGATCAGGCCCCGAGCGGGCCACGGAGGAATTAAATGGGCAAAGTTATCGGAATCGATCTCGGCACGACCAACTGCTGCGTGTCCGTCATGGAAGGCGGCGAGCCAGTCGTCGTGCCGAACGCCGAGGGAGCACGTACGACGCCGTCCGTCGTAGCGATCACCAAGACCGGCGAGCGTCTCGTAGGTCAGGTGGCAAAACGACAGGCCATCACCAATCCCGAGAACACAATCTTCAGTATCAAGCGGTTCATGGGCCGCAAGCGAAGCGATCCCGAAGTGGAGCGGGACGTCGAACTGGTTCCGTACGACGTAACTGCCGCGGATAACGGCGACGTGCAGGTGAAGCTGGGCGACCGTGCCTATAGCCCGCCGGAGGTCTCCGCGATGATCCTCCAGAAGCTGAAGGCCGACGCGGAGGCGTATCTCGGCGAGACGGTCACCGAAGCAGTCATCACAGTCCCAGCCTATTTTAACGACGCTCAGCGGCAGGCCACGAAGGACTCCGGCAGCATCGCTGGACTAGAGGTCGCCCGGATCATCAACGAGCCGACCGCCGCTTCCCTCGCCTACGGTCTCGAGAAGAAGCACGACGAGGTTATCGCCGTGTACGACCTCGGCGGTGGGACCTTCGATATTTCGATCCTTGAGCTGGGCGAGGGGACCTTCCAGGTCCTCTCAACCAACGGCGACACACACCTCGGCGGCGACGATCTCGATCAGCGAGTCATTGACTGGCTGATCGGCGAGTTTAAGTCGGCCGAGGGTATCGACCTGCGAAACGATCGGCAGGCGCTGCAGCGACTCAAGGCGGAGGCCGAGAAGGCCAAGATTGAGCTGTCGAGCGCTCAGCAGACGGAGCTCAATCTCCCGTTCATCACCGCTGATGCGAATGGGCCCAAGCACCTCAATCTGACGCTCACCAGGGCCAAGCTCGAGCAGCTGGTCGGCGACCTCCTCCAGGGAACACTTGAGCCGGTGCGCAAGGCTCTGGCCGACGCGAGCAAGGAGCCCGGCGACATCGACGAGATCGTCCTCGTGGGAGGGCAAACGCGGATGCCATCGGTTCAGGAGATTGTCACTGAGTTTTTCGGCAAGGAGCCTCACAAGGGTGTAAACCCTGATGAAGTCGTTGCCATCGGGGCAGCGGTTCAGGCGGGCGTTCTCCAGGGCGAAGTGAAGGATGTCCTTCTGCTGGACGTCACGCCTCTGACGCTCGGGATTGAAACCCTGGGCAGCGTGATGACCTCAATCATTCCACGCAACACAACCATCCCGACAGCGAAGAGTCAGGTCTTCTCGACGGCTGCGGACAACCAGCCGAGCGTCGAAATCATCGTACTCCAGGGCGAGCGTTCGATGGCCGCCGACAACAAGCTGCTGGGCCGCTTCATCCTCGATGGGATTCTGCCCGCGCCCCGTGGCGTCCCGCAGATCGAGGTGACCTTCGATATCGATGCCAATGGAATCGTCTCGGTTTCCGCCAAGGACCAAGGAACCGGGCGAGAGCAAAAGATTACGATTCAACCCTCGAGTGGTCTCACCAAGGACGAAATCGACAAGATGCAGCAGGAGGCCGAGCTGCACGCCGATGAGGACCGCAAGCATCGCGAAACAATCGAACTCAAGAACACCGCAGACAGCATGGGCTACCAGGCCGAGCGAACCCTGAAGGAGAACGAAGACAAGGTCGACGAGGCTCTCAAAGAAGAGGTCGAATCCAGGATCAAGGACGTCCGCGAGGCGATCGAAGCTGACGACCCGGAGCGGATACAAACGTCGAGCGAAGCCCTGGGCATCGTCATGCAAAAGATCGGCGAGGCTATCTATGGCTCGGGTGCCTCCGGAGAAGGCCCGCCGCCGGGTGACGGTCCGCCGCCGGGTGACGATCCGCCGCCGGGTGACGGTCCGCCGCCGGGTGACGGTCCGACGGACGGAGGCGCTGGGGGCGCCGGCGCTTCAGAAGAGGGCACAGTAGAAGGAGAATTCCGCGAGGTCTAGACCGGCGGAGCGTCCCTTTTCAACCATGGCTCATCGCCGGGATCCAAGAGAACACGAGCGAAGAGTCACTCGGAGTCGTGCGACGCTACCTGGAGACCTCCACCTCGGGGAACTTCGATGCAGCCCGCCCCCTCATAGCCGACGATTTCAAGCTCTCTGGCCCGATGATCAGGCTGAGATGCTCTCTGCCTTTCTGGACGAAAAGGCCCGCTCATTCCCTTCCTTCGGGGCCACAGGCTGCTGCAACAGTGAGCCGACGGCAACGAAGTCTACTCGGTCAAAGAGCTGCTGCTGAAGAGCCCGGCGGACTCGGGATCAGTCCGAATAGTCGAACGAAATCTCCTCGAAGACGGGCGGGGCAAGTCATCTCGCCTCTTCTTCGACACAGCGTCGTTCGCGAAGTTGATGACCCAAGGTCTAGGGTTCGGTTGATCAGCTGGAGCGGGAACCCGAGATATTCTGAAGCTTCCGCCAGTGATGCTCGGTTTCGATACGACGGATCGTTCCTGAGCGTGCGCGCATCACCAGCGACTCACTCTTGGCGCCGCCCGCGACATATTCAACACCTCGGAGCAGGTCTCCCGTGGTAATCCCGGTGGCGGCAAAGAAGACATCATCACCATGGATGAGATCCTCAAGTTTGAGCACCTCGGTGAGATCCAAGCCACGCTCCCGGGCGAGCTTACGATCCTCGTCATGCCTCGGCCACAGGCGGCACTGCATATCCCCTTCGAGCGCTTTGATGGCGCTGGCCGCGATCACTCCCTCCGGCGATCCACCGATGCCGAGCAGCATGTCCATGCCGGTCCCGGGCATGGCCGCCATAATCGCCCCCGCGACATCCCCATCGGTGATGAAGCTAGTGCGAGCCCCACACTCACTGACAGCCGTAGCGGCCGATGTATTCCGGTCGCGGTCGAGGATGACCACCGTCACCTCGGTGGGAGCGATGTCTTTTGCCTTCGCAACCTGCTCGATGTTCCAGGAGATCGGGGCCGAGAGATCGATAGCTCCCTTCGCCTCGGGGCCAACGGCGATCTTTTCCATGTAAAAGATGTCACGCGGGTTATACATGCTCCCGTGCGGCCCGACGGCCACCACGCTCAGAGCGTTGGGACGCCCAACCGACAGCAAGCGCGTGCCGTCGATCGGGTCCACCGCCACGTCAACCTGAGGGCCCTGACCGTTGCCTACGCGCTCTCCGTTGAAGAGCATCGGGGCCTCGTCCTTCTCTCCTTCGCCGATGATGATCACGCCGTCCATATCGACGGTGTCCAGCATCATCCTCATGGCGTCGACTGCCGCGCCATCGGCAGCATTCTTGTCACCCCGCCCCATCCACCTCGCGGCGGCCAGCGACGCTGCTTCTGTGACTCGAACGAGTTCCATTGCAATGTTGCGGTCAGGAACCTGTTCCTCGCGGGGCATACTTTTGAACCTCGTGTTGAGTGCCTGCATCGTAGCAGGCGACGAATTTATGGATTGACCCCTAGCTCGCCCGCGACCGGCTTGAGCGCCTCGGCCACAAACAAGATGTGTTCGTTCAGGTCGACGCCCAAGTCCTCGGCACCTTTGATCAGATCTTCGCGGTTGACTGAGCGGGCAAAGCCCTTGTCCTTCATCTTCTTGCGAACGGAGGAGGCTTTGAGGGTAGAAAGGGACTTGTCGGGCCTCACCAGGGTGCAGGCGATCACAAATCCGGTCATTTCGTCACAGGCATAAATAGCCCGGGCCATGTCTGACTTGTACTCCAGACCGAGGAAGGGCGCGTGACAGAGGATCGCGTGGCGAATGTCTTCCGGCACGCCTCGCTCCTCCAGGATCTTGGACCCTTCCCGGGGGTGCTGCTCCTCGTTTGGGTGGATTTCCCAGTCGAAATCGTGGAGGAGTCCCGTAATACCCCACTTCTCCTCATCCTCGTTGAGCTTGCGAGCATAGGCGCGCATCACTGCTTCGACCGAGACACCATGCCGCCGATTTCGTTCCTCCTTCGAAAACTCGAGGAGAATCTTCCAGGCATCTTCCCGATTGAATGTAGACATGCAGGAAGTATAGCCACGAGCCCGGGCGGGCGGGCGTCTTGAGAGAATCAGGCCCACCGGCTCCGGTTGCGGGTGACCCCCGTCCTCTCTGTGAGCCTCCCAAGCGTCCAGGCTGCCCGCTCCACCGTCGGGAAAACAGCGAGCCCTCTGCCCACCAGGTCCGTTCGAATCGAATCGATCAGCTCGCACTGCCAGTCTTTGCCAAACTCGCTTGGGCCCAGGACAACAGTCACCGGTTTGGAAGAATCCTCCACGATCGAAGCCAGGCGGTCGCAGGCGTGCCGAAGCCGCTCCGGGGCGTCGGGCCGTCCCAGGAACCACTCCTCCCCCACGTTCGCGATCCCAAAGTCGTAAGCGTCGCTCGCGAGCATCCATTCGAGAAGGCGGTTTGAGGACAGCCCCGTCCCGGCCAAGATGGACTGGTCAACGGGATTGCCCACCCAGGACCCCAGCTGAGGTGCACGTTCATGCACCTGGTCCTTCACCGACTGCGGCAAGGGTACGATTTCGAGGCCGTTCTCTTCGCAAGCATCCGCCGACTGGACGCTTCGTCCCCCACCACCCCCAACCACCGCTGTCCGCGTCCCCCCAATTCGACCGAGGATGGAGGCGCCG
>DASCML010000043.1:0-6413 GCA_036010925.1 Dehalococcoidia bacterium
CGGGTCATTCGGATCGACTTTGGCGGCCAGCGGCCCTCTTGCTCTCTCGGCCGCGGTTGAGGCAATGGTTCACCAGGAGGTCTTTCCGGTGGCGCGGGGACCTGGCTCTCGACCCGAAGTCGGACTTGCCATTGCTACCAAGGCCGAGCCGATGCGCATCGATTGTGCCGTTGTTTTGGTGACCGGAACTGGTGGCTCGAGCAATTCTTTTGTGTTGGAGCGATCCACTTAGCTTTGAGGTCAGCGAGTCGGCAACGATAGACGAACGCTCTGCATCGTGGACCCGAACCTGTCGACAGTGGTCAACCACTCACGGAGCTTCGACACGTTCCGCTGTTCGGCAGCTTGTCTGCCTACCCTCATGCCGTCAATGTATTCGGCCAAGGCGGTGTCCATGGCATCGTCGAAAACACGGTAGCTTTCGCTTGGCGGGTCCAACGCCGCGAGTTGCTTGGCGGCGCAGGTCGACCCATCCGCCGCCATCGCTAGGTCTCCCCTGAACTTGGCGTTACGAGAGAACTGCCGGGAGGGCTATTTCTGCAGGAATCGACCCGTCGGGAGGCCGATAAGCGACTCACCTTGAGACACTGCATCGAGGTAGTCGCCAACGCTCGACGGGTTGGCAAGTGCCGTCGGCGTTTCACAAGCCTCTCGGTACGGTAGGGCGATCCCTCTCGAGCTGCAGGAAGTCGCAGCGAGCGCAAGAAAGCCCAGCATGAGGAGAACAAGGGCCTTCACTGCGCTCGCTCCCCGATAAATCTTGCCGCCAGTCTGCAAGCTCTTCCCCGATGGCTGATGAGATCCTTTTCTTCCGGCGATAACTGCGCCTGGCTTCTGGTCCCGTCCACCGAGAAGACGGGGTCGTATCCGAAGCCCCCGGCCCCTTGGCACGATTCGGCGATGTAGCCCTTCTGGACTCCTTCAAACGAGCGCATATCGGCGTCCCCCACCACGACCACAACGACTGCGCGATAGCGGGCCGAGCGTTGGGACATCGGGATTCCGGCGAGCTCGCGCAGAAGAAGGGCGTTTCGTCCCCTGTCATCGAGTTCACCGCCGCCGAAGCGCGCCGACCTGAGGCCGGGTCTACCACCAAGGGCATCGACCTCAAGCCCGGAGTCGTCAGCAAGACAGGGGAGACCGCTTGCCGTCGCGAAGGCGACCGCTTTGAGTGTTGCGTTCTCGAGATAGGTATCCCCGGACTCGTCTACCGTGAGGGTCAGGCCGACATCGTTGGGAGTGAGTAGCCGAAGGCTTGTCGAGAAAAGCAGACGCTTGAATTCGCGGACCTTCCCAGGGTTGCCAGTCGCGATCAACAGTTCCTTCATGTCCATTTGAGTTTCTCGGTCGCCGGGAGACCGGGCAAGGTGCGATCCAACCCCCGCAAGGATCTGGGGAAGTTGCTAGAGGATTGCATAAACCGGGCTCAGGGGGCTCACGTTTGTTACCAACCGACCGACGTTTGGACCAGAGGAGACGGCGTCAACTCTCGGTGTGGCCGGCAACCCGTCTAAGACTGCCTAACGCCGGCGTCCTCCGAACATTCCTTTGATCTGATCCCAGACGGACTTGCTCCCGACGCCGTGGAGGAACTCGCCCCAGGCCTGCTCAGCATTCACCGCCCTGGCGAATCCTTTGACACGGTCTTCAACGAGATCTTTGAGCTTTCCTTCCTCGCCAGCATCAAGCCAGAATCCGTGTTCTTCCTCGCATGTGTCGATTTCCAACGGGTTCGCCCGGTAGTTGAAGGCAACCATCTGCTTCGAACACACCGGGCAAGCAAGGTCACTGCCTCGTTTTGCATACTGGATTGTGCCTTTTCGCACATCGGGATCGGGAGCGAACTTGGCCTCGAGCTCGTCGAGTTCATGGTGATCTATCCAGCGACCGTTGCAATTCTTACAGTGGTCGATCTCTATGCCTTCGTGGCGCTCTATCGCCAGGTCAACCTGACAGCGTGGACATTGCATGTCTAAAGTCTAGATTCTGGCCGGGGGTGCAGCCAGCGGCAACAGGTAAATGAAATACGCCAAATCGTCACCTTGCTGGCGCCGGTGGTGGAGCCCGCTTGCCGATGATGATACTAATGGGACGGAGCAAGCCCTAGGGGAGACCATTATGCAGCGTTCGATTCTGATTTTTTTCGTAGCCTCGATTCTCTCATTGGCGGCGGCCTGCTCGTCAGACGAGGCCAAGTCGGGGCTCGTTGCGTCGGCAGACGATGATTTGTCGGAGACGGGGCAACTCCCGGGGTCGGGCTCTGCAGCTGCACTCCGCGTCTCTGCGGCGGTCGACAACGTAAACCTGGAGCCGTACAGGTTCAGCTGGAACATCACTCTGGGAGGACTTGAGGGGTTCGATGGCGAAGTTTCGCTCGGTGTCATCGGACAGGTTGATCCTGCGGGTGAGCAGATATCCATCAGCATTGATTTCTCGTCTCTGTTCGAGGCGATTTCAACGCTTCCCACGGAAGACGAAATGGATGCTGAAATCCTTTCCATGTTCAGCGGTGACGAACCAGTCCAGATGGTGATAAGCGAGGGAGCTGCCTACCTCAGGTGGTCGGCATTTACCGAACTCTTTGGCGTGACTACGCCCTGGGTCTTGATTCCGATGGATGACGTTCAGACGGGATTCGGAGAATTCGCCGACCCAAGCGCTTTTCTTGAAGTCCTTGGCGAGGTACTCGATCTCACTGAGGTCGGGCGTGAGACCATCGACGGCGATCAGGTGACGCATTACACAGGAGTGCTCGACCCGATGGCGGCGGCTGCGCTCGCGGACCCGGCTGCTGTGGCCGGGGTCGTTGTCGATGGGTCTATACCGACCATCGACGACGTTCCTATGGACATCTGGATCGACGATTCCGATCGCCTGCGGCGATTCAGTGTCTTTGTCGATGCAGCTGACTTTGACGAGGGGCTGGGTTCGTTCTCCGCGGTCTTCAACTTCGGCGACTTCGGAGAGCCCGTCACCATAAGTGCCCCGGCGCCCGATGAGGTCACCGATATGACCGACGTGACGGCCGGGATTTCCGAGTTGTCGGAGAGCTACTAGAGAAGGTTGCCGCTTAGCCCGCCCACCGCTCCCAGTGGAGTACTTCTTCGACCGGGCGGCGAGTGGTGGGTCCAAAGTTCGCCGCAGGGAACCCAAGCGGAATCAGGGCTGCCGGCTTGGTATCGTCAGGGAGCGCCAACAACTCGCGAAGCTCCGGTTCGATCCCCGCCTGGAACGTTGTGAGAACGGCTCCCAGGCCAAGTGCACGGGTGGCGAGAAGTAGATTCTGGACCGCCTCGTAGATTGAGCTGCCGGCGAGAAGGCTGTTCGGATCATTCGTGGGAGACGCCACCTGATACAGACAGGGGATGATAAACACGGGTGCCAGATCGAGTTGGGTGAAGAGGCGCTTTGCCCCCCTCAGCATCAACCGCTGGGTCTTGTCCGCCGCCGTTTGGCCCTGTTCGACCATCGTCCGAAGACCTTCGTTGGAATCCCAGTTGTTGCGGACAGCTGCGGCGATAGCCTCTCTCCCGCTGCCGGTGATGACGACGAACCGCCCGGGCTGAAGGTTCGTTCCGCTCGGGGCCTTGTAGCCGCCTCGATGATCTTGACCAGCATCTCGCGAGGTACGGGCTCCGGGTACCACTCCCTGATTGCCCTCTGCGTGTAGATGGCCTCCCAGATGTTTTCGGTGTCGGTTCGCGAAGTTTCGTACATCTTTCACCGCCTGGGTGGGCATCGGAGGGCCGTGTCGGACTCGTGGACTTCGATGCCCGAATTGATACATTCAGTTGAACGCCAGCGGCTATCCCGTGTCCATTCGAGACTCCCCTGGTCAGGCAGTCACACCTCTTGCTACGTAACTCACGCCGTCAGTGCTTTTTGAGCGGCTTCGAATCCGAGCGCGCCCACTCTTAGCTCGCCCTCACGCGTCTGGCCACCGGCATCCATGAATGCCTGCATGTTTCGCTTTGATTGGGGTTCGGCCATGGTCCGTTGGAACAAGAACGCCTCGTCAAGTAGCCCTTCGAGTTCCTCACCTTCGACGTTGAGGATTGACTGCTTTGCCAACGCGACTGCAAAGGGAGGAAACGCTGCGATCCGTCGGGCAAGGTCGTCCACAAAGCCGTCTAATTCTGCGGGTGGTAGGGCCCGGTTGAGGTAGCCCCAGCGCTCCGCAGTCTCTGAGTCAATGTCGTCGCTCCCAAGGATTATCTCGAGCGCCCGTCCGCGCCCCATCAACCGAGGTAGGCGTTGAGTCCCCGTGCCTCCGGGCAGAATCCCGAGTGCCACCTCCATCTGGCAAACCTTCGTCTGCCCGGAGGCCCCGAACCGCATGTCACAGGACGATGCGAATTCGCTTCCGCCACCCCCGACTCGACCCGCGATCTTCGCGATCGTGGCTTTGGGCATCAAGCGAACCCGTTCGCACATCACATGGTATGGGCCGAGCGTGGTTTGACGACTCGGCTTGCGGTCGGCAGGAGCCGCAATGAGGAGTTCCACATCGAAGTGGGCGAGAAAGAACTCTGGATTAGCGCTCTCGAAAACTACGACCCGCACGTCATCGTCCCGCTCGAGCTCGCCAGTCAAAGAGAGAAGCTCGCGGAACAGGTCCTGCGTGATGATGTTCACCGGCGGGTTGTCGAATGTCGCGTAGAAGACTCCGTTATCGAGCCTCGTCCGGATGTGGTCGTGGCTATAAGGCACAATTTCCTCCTTTTGGAACCGGGTGGACCGACGATACTCTGCGTCGGCCTGGCGGGCCCAGCCGGGGCCGGTGCTTGATACACTGGCTGGGCCGGCAAGCGCCGGCCTTATTCTTTGACTGGGGACACGACCATGGCTCTCGCACCGACGCGCAAGGAACTTCCATCTGCGTACGAGCCTGGATCCGTCGAAAGCCGAATCTATGAGATGTGGATGGAGGGCGGCTATTTCACTCCCAGGATTGCTCCGGACGAAGATACGTATAGCATTATCATGCCGCCGCCCAACGTCACCGGCGAGCTGCACCTGGGGCATGGGCTCGAGGATGCGATAACAGACTGCCTCGTCCGCTGGCACCGGATGCGTGGCGAACCGACGCTCTGGCTGCCGGGCGAGGATCACGCTGGCATCGCGACCCAGAACGTTCTTGAAAAGGAACTCACCAAAGAGGGTCTTTCAAGGCATGAGATTGGCCGTGAGGCGTTTCTCGAGCGCACGTGGATATGGGTCCGAAAGTACCGCGACCGCATAGTCGAACAGCATCAGAAACTCGGCGCGAGCGCCGACTGGTCGCGGGATGTGTTCACTCTGGATCCCGGCGTCGTCAAGGCTGTGCGAACGACCTTTGTCAATCTCTACAAAGACGGCCTTATCTACCGTGGATTGCGAATGGTTAATTGGTGCCCGCGCTGCGAAACAGCGCTAAGTGACCTCGAAGTCGACTATG
The DNA here is from genome assembly GCA_036010925.1 of Dehalococcoidia bacterium. Classification (GTDB taxonomy): domain Bacteria; phylum Chloroflexota; class Dehalococcoidia; order Tepidiformales; family Tepidiformaceae; genus DASCML01. The sequence goes on from DASCML010000043.1 coordinate 5,438, forward strand.
TCGATGAACAATCCAAGCTGTGGTACTTGCGCTATCCGATTGTCGGCGAGGGCGGGATGGCTCTCCCGGATGCGGTGGTGGTTGCTACGACCCGTCCGGAGACGATGGTCGGCGACACCGGCGTGGCGGTTCACCCGGATGACGAGCGCTATGAAGACCGTATCGGCACGATGGTTCTTCTTCCGCTGGTTGGCCGCGAGATCCCAATCGTGGCCGATGAATTTGTGAAGCCGGAGTTCGGGACCGGCGCCGTCAAAGTCACTCCTGGCCACGACCCAAATGACTGGGAGATCGGCCAGCGGCACGGTCTGCCAGTGGTCGTGGCCATCGACCCTCAGGGCGTGATGAACGATGAAGCCGGGCCCTATGCGGGCGTGGTTGCCCTTGATGCTCGTGCTCGGATCCTCAGGGACCTTGAAGAGGGCGGTTTCCTTGACCACACAGAGGACTACACCCACAGCGTGGGTCACTGCAGCCGCTGCAAGACAGTTGTCGAACCGATTCCCAGCGAGCAGTGGTGGATCGACGTTCACCGCGAATATGAGCCGGGCCGCTCGATCGCCTCCGAAGCAACGCGTGTGGTCAGAGACGACCAGATTCGCATCGTGCCCGAACGGTTCAGGCGGGTCTATCTCAACTGGATGGCGGATCTGCGTGATTGGTGCATCAGCCGTCAGCTTTGGTGGGGGCACCAGGTCCCCGTCTGGTACTGCGATTGCGGCGAGATCATCTGTGAGCTTGAGGACCCCGAGCGCTGTCCGGCCTGCGATTCAACGGAGCTGCGGCAAGACCAAGATGTCCTGGATACGTGGTTCTCATCCGGACTGGCCCCTCACGCGGACCTCGGTTGGCCAAACGAAACAGAGGACCTGCCTTACTTCTACCCCACGAGCGACATGCAAATGGGGTACGACATCATGTTCTTCTGGTGCGCCCGGATGATCATGTTCGCGATGTACAACATGCGCCACCTTGG
>DASCML010000044.1:0-8212 GCA_036010925.1 Dehalococcoidia bacterium
CATCGAGAGCATTGGCTGTGCGGTCGAAACTCTCATGCTCTCGATCGCCGCAAGGGGGCGTAACTCATGCTGGATGACGAGCCCGCTCATCGCGTGGCAAGAAGTGGATCGCCTCCTCGGGGTCGAGGATCCCTGGCGCACGGTGGCTCTGGTGCCAGTGGGGGCCTAAGAAACTTGCGAAGGCAAGCGTTACACGACCCTACTGCTGCGAATTCAGCCTGAGAACACAAGTCTCGTAACTATCGCGATGCCGGGCAAGCCATTGTGGTTTTATCGTTCGGTTTGTGACCGTCGGGCGCCAGTGAACTCGAGAAGTCCTTCAGGTGCATCACCCGAACGGTTGCCCCGGGTCTGGACCAGGTAGTGGTCGCGAGTTCCTCACAGGGCTTCACCTCGGAGCCATGAGGATGATCAGGTGGCGAGGAAGTACGTCAGGGCGTCGACGCGATCGCGCGCAGCCTGCGCAAGCGCGCGGACGCCTGCTTCGAAGACCTCGGGGCTGGTCTCGACGGAGACCACCGGCTCTACGAGCTCGGCCCGCGCGTCGATGGACGCCGCCAGTTTGTCGAAATCGAATGGGCCCTCGAGAAATTCCTTCAAATAGCCGAGGTACTGCTCGTAGTAAGCGGGCTGGTCCAAGAGATAACGGATGAGTGGCCACTCTGGGCCGGTATCACCCCAGTCGAGAGAGAGGCTTTGTCGGGTGGTTGCCGGCCGGTTTGAGAAGGTCTCGTTGTGGTCCCACGAGATCCAGTGCAGCTGGCCGCCACCAGGGTCGTGATAGAGATAGTAGTTGTGGCTCGTAGTTCCGTAACTGTCCCAGTGCTGCACCGCTGCGGTGATTCCAAGCCAGCGCAGGAAAGCTGGCACGTCGAAGCTTGCCTCGAGTTCCTCACGCCAGCGGTCTGTGTCCTGAATCCTCAGTTCAGAATGGAGCATCTCGTGGAGCTTCTTGATGTCGCTCCAGTCGGGATTCACGCCACCCTCCACCTCGAAGCTCGTCTCTATTTGTTGGGCACTCACGTCTGCGGCGAGGCTAGCCCCAGGCCCGTTCGCCTCATAAATGTTGCCGCTCGCATCTGCGAACGACCGCCGGACGACAGTGTCGTCGACAACTTCGATCACGGTGTACAGTCCGAGACTCTTGGTGCCGTACCCGTTGTTGAGCACGATCTCATAAGGTGCTGTCTTCGCGGCAACCAGCCCGGATTCTTCGAGCATTTCGTAAACTAGCGACTCGCTAAAGCCCGTGCTATCCGAGTGGTTGTTCGAAAGTGACAGTTGCTTAAAGCCGTAGAAGCGCTGGTTCCTGATCTCAGCGTGATCGGCTTCCCACTCATCGAAGTCCAGCTTGAACGGAATCTTGTCGGTGCCCGAATCCCAGGCACTGCGCAAGGACGAATTCCCTTTAAAGCGGACCCCAACGTGGGTCCAACTTTTCCCCTCGAAGAGGATGGTGGCCGAGACCCACATTGGATTCTCCGGTGTGAGGTCAAGCTTGCCCGGAATGGCTCCTTGGCCGCCGGCACCCGCACCGGGTGGAACGGCTCCCTGGCCGCCGGCACCCGCACCGGGTGGAACGGCTCCCTGGCCGCCGGCACCCGCACCGGGTGGAACAGCTCCTCGGCCGCCGGCACCTGCATCGGGCGGAACGGCTCCTCGGCCGCCGGCACCTGCATCGGGCGGAACGGCTCCTCGGCCGCCGGCACCTGCACCGGGCGGAACGCCTCGTTGGCCGCCGCCGGTGCCACGTTCTCCCAACAACTCTGTTAGGTTTGCAAGCATGGCGTCCCAATCGTCTTTTGTAACGATGATCTCCATCCGATTCACCTGCGCTGAGGGGAAGACCACTGAGTAGTTCGGCGTGGCAGCGTTTCCGTGAGACTCACCGGCCCAATCGGGCAATGAGACTATGGGATTCGACTCGCTGCCCGCACTTTCCAACTCGTTGCCCGGGCTCTCCGACTCGCTGCCCGCGCTCTCCAACTCGAGCCCGGTTCCCCGAGCGCCGCATGCGGCAAGGAGAGCCCCAGCGCCCGTCGATCCAGCCAGCGTGAGCAGGCCACGGCGGGCAAGCCGGTGTTGAAGAAGCCGCTCGTACTTGTGGCTGGTCATGAACACCCTCCTGCAGGAGGCCCTGCAGACTAACCTCAATGTCAGGATCATTGCCCCTTTTCCTGAGAATGGGCTGTGCATCGTGCGCCTTCTCGGATTGGGGGTGAGTGCCAGGATTCAGTTGAGTCGGTCCCAATGGATGAATCAAGGTTGAGCTTCTCGTCGCTGATAGATGGCTACTCGGTGCCATAAAGCGAAGTTTGCCAGCCAATGTTGATGCGAGAGGCGAATGGTTGGGGGATTAGAAATGGATGGACCGGGACAAGGTGAATGTCGGGATGCTCTGGATTCGCGCCCGTTCTCAGGACCCACAGCCTCGCGGGGTGCGCCAGTCCCGTTTCACACGGCAAATTCACAGGGAATTCACAGTCGTAAGAGTTAATCATGCCTTAGCTACTCCCGCCGCCACGAGTGAAATGGTGGAGGAATCAACTCTCGTTTAGGGGAAACGCCGATGACATCGCTTCGACTTGAGATGAGCGCCGTGACCCCTGTGCGACCAGAGGCTGAGATCACATCGAGCGCTCCAGGTCGGCAAGAATTCAGACGGATGGAGTACAAGTTTCTCGTCGACCCGCGTCGCCGAGAAACGGTCTCCGCCTGGCTCTCTCACGCTTGCCTTCCTGCACCGGAATTCCCAGTCGGCCGAGTCACGAGCTGCTACTACGACACCCGCGACTGGGACAGCTACTTCGAGTCGATCGACGGAGACTTCTCGAAGCAGAAGATTCGGCTTCGTTGGTATGATGCACTTCCGTGGTCCGGGCTCGCGACGGCGTTCCTGGAGGCCAAGGAGAAAGAGGGGTTCGAAACATGGAAACGACGTGTCCAGCTTGATCTCGATGCCTCCCCGCTTCGCAACCGCGAGCTGAGCGTTGCGCTCCCAAACACCGCGCTCCAGCTGGCGCTCGCCGACCTCGGGGTATTCGATGCACCCGGCCTTCTGCCGGCGGTGCTCATCAGCTACAGGCGGGAGAGGTTCGTAGAGCCGGTAAGCGGACTGCGTCTCGCTCTCGATTCCGAGATTGAGGCATACCAGCTGCGACACGGTACGAACTGGCCCATGACGCGACTTCCGAGCGTCGTTCTCGAGGTCAAGGGCCGATTCACTGAGCTTCCGCTCAAGCTTCGCGGGCTGAAGAGGTTTGCTGAAGTTTGGTCGGCACACTCCAAGTACTCGCTAGCCGTGGAGGCGTTGGCGGGTGGTATCGGACCATTGAGCCCATAGCCGGGCTGGGGTCTGCGTCTCGTTGAAAGGAGATTGACATGTTAGATGGACTGGACTTCGGACCAACCTCGAATCTGGCTGCGAGCGAGTTCGCCCCGGCCCTCGGGTTCTCCCTGGCGGCTTCCGTCGTCGTTTATCTGCTCTACACCTACACGTACAGCAGGAGCCACGTCGGTGCCGGGGTGCACCGCACTTTCATACTAGGTGGGCCGGCGATTACGACGCTGTTCGTGGCGATTCAATTTTCCCTGCCTCTCTCGCTTGGTCTGCTGGGAGCCCTCTCGTTCGTCCGATTTCGTACGCCCGTGAAGGACCCGGCCGAGATTGGGTTCCTCCTGCTGCTTATCGCATCCTCGATCGGGGCCGCAACGTACAACTACGAACTCGTCGTTGTGCTCTTCGCGATCAGCGTCGCCGCGCTTCTGATCCAGCGCGGAGGAGGGCGGCTGCTTCCGGGCCGGGGAAGACGCGACCTGATGATCACGGTTGACGCCGAGGACTATGGAGCGACTGAGGAGCCTCTCCTGTCGTTCCTTCAGGGCGAGCTGCGTGGTTTCTCGCCGGAAAGCTACGCTGTTTCAGACAATCGCGTGAGCCTTCACGTTCGCTTCCGGCGTAGTAGCGATGGCGACGCTTGGGGAAAGTTCGCGGCGCGTCTCAATGATGCGATTGCGCCGGCCAAAGCCGAGCTCTACGTCGGTTAGGACCGGGAGGGGATCCGAGGCGTTACGAGACCCGAGGCGTTCATAGATTTCGACATGAGCGCGGAATCGTGAGGCGCTGATACCATCCCGGTCCTAACCGACAAGGACCTGTAAGCGGAGGAAGACGGGCCAATACTATCGCTAGGGCAATTCCCCACTGCCCGTCAACCTCACCTTCTGGTCAGCGAGACCGGGAGAATGTTTTCGACCTTTTCTTCCATCTGTTCACGCGACAGAGCGCCGATGTGCCATTCACGCAAAGTCCCATCGGGATCGACGAAGAAGTGGGTGGGGATGCCCACAAGACGGTATGTCGCTCCGACGGCTGTGGTCGGGTCCAGTCCGACGAGGAACGTGAGGTTTGTACGCTCTACATACCCTCGAGCCGCGTTCGCGCTCTCGCCCAGATTCACAGCTACAATCACTAGGCCGTCGTCCTGGTATTTATTGTGAGTGGCCTCTATATCCGAGTTCTCGGCCCGGCAGGGCGGGCACCAACTGGCCCAGAAGGTGATCCACACGCCCTTACCCCGGAAATCACTGAGCTGGATCACGCCACCATCCAGCCCGGCCATTTGAAACTCGGGCGCCTCTCTTCCCACCTTTGGCGCTGGGCCGCTCGCGCTCGCGGTAAGGGTCACGGCCTCGCTCAAAGACTCATTGGCGGGTCTGCCCACGTACCATGCGACAATACCGACAGCCACCGCCAGCATCAGCGCAGTGAGGACGTGCCTGGCGGCGCGGCGGAGACCTTTGTGGCCCGGTTCACTATCGTGGCTGTACTCATCCGTATCGTCGAAGCGCTCCGGGGCCACTTAGTTCGTAGCCTCACGCATAGCTGTGGAGACCACTGAAGAAGTAGTTGCCGAAGTACGTGAACATCGTTGCAGCGAAGCCACCGACTACGAACCAAGCGCTGCGATCGCCACTCCACCCACGCATAACGCGAGCATGGAGATACCCGCCGTAGATCAGCCAGGTGACCAGCGAGGCCGTCTCCTTCGGATCCCAGCTCCAGTAGGCGCCCCAGGCGATCTCCGCCCACACGGCGCCAAGGATGATCACCAGTGCCAGCATCGGAAACCCAACCATCACCGACCTGTAGGTGACTTCGTCCAGGACCGAATGACTCGGTAGCCAGTCAACTTCACTATGGCTCCGTATCAGGTAGAGGACCGCGGCGCCGAATGCAACGGTGAATGCGCCGTAGGCCAGAATCGCCACGGCCACGTGGATCGTCAGCAGCAGGTCATTCTGGAGAGCAGGCACGAGCGGCGCGATCTCGTCGGAAAGGGTGGTCGCGTAAAGAAGCAGCCCCAGCGCTACCGGCAGTACGAGGAAAGCCATCGCCGGCAGGCGGTAGCGTGCATCGAAATAGAGGTAGATGGCCAGTGTCCCCCAGGCAAATGCCAGCGAAAACTCATACATGTTTGAGAAGGGACCATGCCCGGCCTCTATTGTCCGAAGGATGAGAGCGGCCGTCAGGAAGAGGAAGGCGTTGACGCCAAGGGTTATCGCGAAACGACCTGTAGTTGCACGGAAAGCCGGGGAGGCCTCGGTTGCCATAGCGCCCCTCCCAGCCAGACTCAGTACCGAGAAACCTCGCCAGGGAATCGCCGCCACAACATGAAGTGCGAGCGCCGCGCTAACGGCCGCTATAGCTGCGATGAACGCATAGCGTGAGAGTTCAAGCACGGTCGCCTCCTTCGCCGTCTTTGGACCGGAGAGTTGCCGAGGTGGATAGGAGCACACGGCCGACTCGGGTGCGAAGCCGCCGGAAGTCTCCGGCAGGTGAGAGATTCCGCTGTGAGGGCATGGCAAGCTTGACCTCAGTCGTCCCGTCGGGCCGCTCTGTGAGGAGCGCCCAGGCCCGCCGTCGCGGGAAGTAGAAGAGTACGACTATCCCTAGGACCAGAAGGGTGCACGCGACCCAGATGATGGTGACCCCGGGGTCCTTGACGACCTTTAAGCCGGTGAACCGGCTTTCCCGCTCAAAGGTGAACGTCAGTCCGTCAATCTCCTTGGGCTCGCCCTGGGTCAGAGTCTCGAGGCGGTCGACATCTCCGTCGGGATTGTAGATTTCGAGCCGCATCTCGCCTGGCCGGACCAGGGGATCGTTCTCGCCCGGTCGCGGGCCGATCACCCAGACAGATATGCCCTGCTCCGAAAGCGTAAGAAGGCCAGCAGGCCGACCCCCGTCGCGCGTTTGCCATGAGAGGGGAACGCCGCCTCGATAGAGTTCCCGGCCACCACTATCTTCGACCTTCATCACCGCGGTCTGACCGTAGAACGACTGGTGGAAAGTAATTCCGTCATACCGCAGCGGGGAATTGACCCGGATGGTTGCCCGTTTCACCTCCTGGCCGTCCTTGAACAGCGTGACCTCGCTGCGGAAGTCCTTCGGTCGTCCATCGAGATAGTACTCATCGGCGAAGTGCTCGAGCCGGACCGACAGCTCGGTACCTGCCACTCCCCGTGTGGAATCTTCGGCAACGACGAACTGAGGGTCCTTGAAGCCGAACACCCCGCCAATAACTGCGCCCGCGAGGATGAGCACGATACTTAGGTGGGTGAGGAACGTTCCGTACACGGAGAAGCGGTTCTTGTCCGCCAGCAGGGCAATCGATTGGGCGCCAGTCTCGGTATTCACCCGGTAGCGGGCAAACGAGAGGCTCCGCTTCATCCTCCTGGCAGCCTCGGGGGCCGGCATCGGCGATTCGAAGGTTGCGTTGAACCGAGCGTGTTGAAAGAACCCATCGGTCATCCGAACGCGCGATCGAAAGACCGTGATCGAGATTGAGCGCCAACGGTTGAGCGTGCACACGACAATGTTGATCACTAACAGCGCGATCAGCGCACGGAAGTACGGTGCCTGGAAGACGCTAAAGAAGTCGAGATGCTCCAGCAGATCGGTCCACGGGCCGTATTTGAGACGGGCTTGCTCCAGCCACTGTTCGTAGGCAGCCCCGTCCGCCCTTATCGAAGGCGGAACCTGCTGAAGGATCGTTCCGATGAGCAGGACTGCTGCGAGTGCCAAGATGAGGACGAGGGCAAGGCGTACGGAACGGAAAAACCCCCAGACTCGAGCAAAGCCCAAGGACTCCCATAGATTTGTTCGTGGAGCGCCTATCCTTTTTGTGACACTCGTCATGACTCGGGAGTCCTCACACTACTTGCCACGGCGGGTGGATCCGCCGCACAGCGACATCGAGCAGTCATAGTAGCGCCGCTGCCAGCAAGAACCACCAGCAGTACATCGGCTCCTTGATTGTGTGCTCTAGGTCGGTCGCATTCGGTAACCCGGGCCGGACGCGCACTTCGCCGCGCGGCGGCAACCGCCTTACGCTGCATATCCTCGACTTCGCTGTCGCCGGGAAGCAACGCCTCCAGCGGCATGTCGCCCAACGAACCGAGGGCGCACGACTGGTCGCCACCACCCACTGCGCGCCCACGTGTGAGATCACAATTAAGAGTGTCGATATCCATCACTTACGCCTCGGTGAGGTCAAATGAGTGAACGTCGATCGGGGCCACCGCGCGATTGTACGGAGAGGTCTTCTCGGGTGGCCATCCTCGATAGGCACTCTACTACCTCGAGGCCCTTCGTGCTTCCAGCGTTCAGGTCGACTTGAACCCGTGATCGGCGATGCGCTCTACCAGCAACACTCTGACGAGTACCCGTACATCGGCTGCCACAAGGTGCGCGTCATTCTTTGCCATGGTGTCACCCTCCATGGGGATCAAGGTGTGGAAGCGTTGGAGCTCGATCTCGCCTGCCCCCAATATCGTCTGCACGCCGTTGAAGGAGATGGGACTGCTGCCGGGAACCAGGCTGACCGACGGCTCGTCAAGCACGATCTTCGGGTAATCGACGACGAGCTACACAACGGCTGCCGGATCGCGCAAAGTCTCGCAATCTCCTCACTTTGTGACAAAAGTCACATTGATCGCTCTGTGAGCATCCCGTAAGGTGCTCAATGAGCGGCATGGGTTGGTGGATACAGCTACCAGATGAGGAGGGAGCGCCGGGATGACACAGAGAGCGAGCGCTATCACCAGGAGCAGTCCCGCCGTTCTTCTCTTCCTGCTTTTTGTTGTCTTGTTAGCCGTTGGTCTGGGCCGCGTGTTCGCAGTTCCAGCTCGTCAATCGGCCGACGAGGGGCAG
>DASCML010000045.1:0-14606 GCA_036010925.1 Dehalococcoidia bacterium
ATGACACAATTCGCCTACTTCGCAAGATTGGTGAGAGAGTTCCACTGGGCCCCATAGTTCTGCGAGAGTCAACGGTTCGCCAGGGGGTCGAGGTCAAGACCGAGGACTACCACGTTGTGTACAGATCCCCCGACGAATACCGCGCCATCGCCGCCGAAGCGGGCCTCCGGGTTCGTGCGGTCGAGCGGAACATCGGCTACGCCAGAATGGAGGTGGCCGTCGAAGTGGTGAATCTGCTCCGGCGAATACCCCTACTGGGCCGGCGGGGACCGGCTGCGATAGGTCGGCCCGTTTGGAGAGGGCTCTCATTAACGGCACCGGTGAGCCTCGGCCTGATTCCGCGATCCATCGAGGCGATGGGCATCAGCTGGCCACATCTGACCAACCATTTCTTCCTTCTCAGCACCGAATAGCCGTTCGCGCCGAGTTTCACCCCGGATCGGTGGATTGCGAGGTCCGGACTCATCCTGCTTAAGATGGAATGTTGGCCGATGCAGGGTGGGTGGGACCTGAGATCCAGGGCCTAGGCTCCCGGGAAGGAAGCAGGCGACCTTGGACACCAGAGTCCGCACCAACGACGGGAGCACTCAGGTGATCAGCGAGTCTCAAATCGCGCGCCTCAAGCTGCGCCTGCAGGGACAATTGCTACAACCAGGCGCCCCCGGTTACGAGGAAGCGCGCACCGTCTGGAACGCCATGATCGATCGCCGGCCTGCACTCATCGTGCAGTGTTTGGACGCCGATGACGTGACAACCGCGGTTAACTTCGCTCGCGAGAGCGGAGTGCTCATGGCGGTAAGAAGTGGTGGCCACGACATTGCCGGCAACGCAATCTGTGAGGGCGGCCTCGTCGTCGACCTGTCACAAATGAAGACCATCGCCCTGGACGCTGCGTCGCGTCGGGCCAGTGTTGAACCCGGCGTGACCTCGGCAGAACTCGATCGAGCGACGGCGATCCACGGGCTCGCGGTACCGGTGGGGATAAACTCGATGGTCGGGGTTGCAGGATTGACACTCGGCGGCGGAATCGGCTGGCTCAGCCGCAAGTATGGCCTCACCCTGGACAATCTCGAGTCGGTTGAGATAGTCACTGCGGACGGACACATGCTGAAAGCATCCGTGCAAGAGCACGAGGACCTGTTTTGGGCGGTGCGCGGCGGAGGTGGAAATTTCGGGATCGTCACGAAATTCGAATTCGGCTGCCACCCGCTTAGTCCGCATCTGCTCTGCGGAACAATTGCATTCCCATTCGAAGAAGCGTTCTCGGCTCTTGGCCGCTACCGGACATTCTGCGAGACGATGCCCGAAGAACTCAGCGCCAGGGCGGTCCTTCGCCAAGCCCCCCCGCTCCCATTTCTGCCGCCCGAGGTCCACGGCCGAGAGGTGTTTGCCCTGACCCTTTGCTACGCAGGTCACCCTTCGGACGGCGACAAGCTGGTGGATCAGCTCCGCAGCTTCGGTCATCCCCTTGGCGAGGACATTGCGGTCCGTCCGTTCGCAGAGTGGCAGCAGGCGTTCGACGATCTCCTGGTCGCCGGGGCGCGAAACTACTGGAAGTCTCACAACTTCTTTGAGCTGCCAGACCCGCTCCTCGAAGCCATGACCGACTACGCTGGCACCGTTCCTTCTTCGGAGTGCGAGTGCTGGTCGCCTCGATCGGCGGCAAGGTGTCCCGGGTCCCGCCCGAAGCCACGGCGTATGCGCACCGGGATGCTCGCTTCGTGATGAACGTTCACGCTCGTTGGCCCGATCCTGCAGACGACAAGCGCTGCATCTCCTGGGCGCGCGAGTTCTTCAGGGCCACCGGGCCCTACGCAAGCGACGGCGTTTACGTGAACTTCATGACACCGGACGAATCGAGGCGCGCGCCGGCGGCATTTGGGCCGAATCTCGAAAAGCTTTCACGCGTAAAGCTGCGCTACGATCCCGGGAATCTATTCCGACTCAATCCAAACATCATGCCTGTGGGCAGGTAACTTCTCGGCCGCTATCCAGTCGCATCGTCTTCTGCGCGTCCGCGAATCGCGTCTGCCCTCTCAAGCCATCTGGCGAAGCGTCTTTTGAGTGAGAAGCATGATCACTGCTGTGGTGGAAAGGATTACGCCGCTGACAGCCATCCAGGCCGGCGCGGTCAACAGCGCGGCGCCCGCCCCCGCCAGCAGCGAACCAAGCGGCCCGATGCCCTGCAATCCCAGCGTGTGGATGCTCACGACGCGTCCCATCATCTCGTCCGGGGTGTTCGCCTGAATGAGCGTCTGGTTAAGATTCATAAAGACGCCAGCTGACATGCCGCCAATGAACATGATCGCTGCGGTCAGTCCATACCAGGGGGACAGGCCAAGCCCGGCAAGAACGACCCCCCCGAGGATCAGCGAGGAGATGAACCAGCCCCCCTTATTCCGAAGACGAGGCATCGAAGCGAGTCGCAGCGAGCTGGTAACCATCCCCACCCCCATAAACACGAAAAGCAGGCTTGCAGCGAAGGCTTCTCTACCCAGCTCATCCTTCGCTATCTTTGGGAGGAGCGCCGCGAACGGTCCCATCATGAAAAGTCCCGAAATGAAGAGCATTACGATCAGCATCCGGATGCCTTGATGGCCCCAAACGAATCGAAGGCCGTCGCCCAGTTCGCTGAGCGGGTTGCGGTAAACTGAGGTGCCCCTTGCTCTCGGGACCCGCAGAGGCACAAGGGCAAGAGTGCCGACCAAGAGTACAATTGCCTGGGCGAGAAAGGCTCCCCCAATCCCCCAGAGGGCGATCGCCAAACCGCCGAAAGCCGGTCCCGCAATTTGTGAGATATTCTGACTCATGCTCATCATCACGACACCATTGAGGAGTCGGTTCCGGTCAACGACGCTCGGAATAATCGCGTTCCGGACCGGAAGCCCCACTGCAACTGTCGCCCCCACCCCGAAAGCGAGAGCGAGAGCGATTCCGGTCGACATTGCGTCGGCAAGCGAAATCACAGCTGCCACGATTGTTACTAGAACGGCCGCCAACTGACTGATAAGAACCAAGATTCTTCGGTCCATGCGGTCCGCAAGGACGCCGGCTGGAATCGTCACGAACAGAACTGGAATCCCCAGCATGAATACGACGAGGCCGGCGGCCCCTGAGCCCTGCCCTATCTCGAGGACGAGCCAGACGAAAGCAAATCGCTGCGTGGCCTGCACGAGCGCGAAACCGAAAGTGTTTATCCATAGGAAGGTGAACGGTCGCGATTTGAACGCAGAGAACATTTCGAGCGATGGCCCGCGTCGTCTGCCCTGTTGCTCACCGGACGCGGTCCTCGCTGTTTGACTCACGGACCGGGATGCTACAGCACCGCCTAATGACCCGTTACACCCCCTGCGATGGAGTCGCGACGTCAGTGGTGGCCGGCCTTAACCTGTTCTGCAGCAACAAGCCGCTTTGATCCCACCCCATCAAGGAGACGACCCGTAAATGAAGTACCATAGACTCGCTGCGTACGCGCTTGCTCTCGCCGCCCTTCTGTCCGCGTGCGGTGGCGGCGACGACCTTGAGAAGGCCCTTGACGAGGTCACCAGCCGTGACCTGTCGATCATGGTGTTGCCCGAGGAGGGCTGGGGCGAACTCGCGGAAGATATGGCGATCGACCCGGACTCCGGTTTCGAAGACAACAAATCGGCGGCCGATGATTCTTTGAACCCGAACGACGAAGAGGACGATTTCGAACTCGCCGGGCGAATAAACGGTTACTCACTCTCATTCGAGTCTGCCGATTTCGAAAAGGCACTTCTTGCGGAGGACGGGATTCTCAGCCTGTCGAGCGAGGTATGGATATTCACCACCGAAGAGGACGCTGAGCGCGACATCCAGCGGCGACTTGACGAACTCGAAGAGTTCGAAGGCGTCGAGCTGGATGATGTAATCCTCGATTCCTACCTCGAATTTGATGCCGACATCCCGGGCGACCAGGCTGGCGGGATCGAAATGACAATCTCGGTCTCCGTGCTCGACATCAGCTTCAAGATGACCGTGGCGTTCATTAGGACCGGACGCCTCGTCGCCTCCGTCGGGATCGGGACCCTAGATGGCACCGACGTACGGGACGAAGCTGTCGGGGCAGCCAACGAACTCGAGAAACGGATTCGTGGAGTGGCGCTAGGTGAGATTGACGACGTTCCCGTCGACATCCCGAGCCCGGATAAGAATACCGGTCCTCCCGCAGATGCCGATCCGCCCCCGGGCGTTCTGGATCTCTCGAAGGTGGCCCTCGGCTTGGACGACCTCCCGGACGGCTTCGTCATCACCGAAGAATTCTATGAAACATCTCCGAATCTGGAGATCGAAAGGAGCTTCGGCATCGGAGACCGATTAGCCATCAGCGTGGCCGGGACCGACGTCGTGTTTTTGCAGAGCACCGTCACTCTCTTCGGGTCGGTGTTCGAGGCACAGCTTCTCTTCGATTTCTTCGAGACGATTCCGGACAACGAGGCCTTCCTGGAGACCTTAGCCGTGGATATGGGCCCAGGAGCCACCGTTGCGGCCGCGCGTTCTGAGACGGTGGACGGCATCGGCGAGCAGGCCATCGCCGTTGTTTGCCTAGTAGAGAGTAGCTCAGGAGACATCGGTTTCGCGTTCATGCTGGTTCGAGTCGAAAGTGCGGTAGCCTTCGTCACTGCGACGGCATACGCTGACAACTTCGAGTTGAGGGATCTACTTCCCCTGCTGCAAGTCGAAGCCGGAAGGCTCGCCACCATCTTCCGTCAGTAGGCGTAGGCAATCACCCGGAAATGACCAGCAGTGCCTTGCCGCCGAACCAATCGATGGTCGCACGAGCGTTACACCTTCCGTAACAACGTAGCGGCCGACACACGATGGCCATCTACTTCCACAACGACAAGGCACTCGCCACGGTGCGGGCACGGTAACAGCAACGGCGAAGGAAAATCGCCCCCAAGAAGTGGGGCGGCTTTCTGCCAGGCGAAATCAGCTGGCCAAGAACTTCTCTTCGTCAAACGTGACGAATCTCTCGGGAATGAACTTGCAGGTCCAGCGGTCCGGACTGTGCATATGCTTCAACCAGATGAACGAAGCGTCGTGGTTGGCGTTGCCGTGCGAACGCTCCGACAGACCCTGTAGAAACATGACCTCGATCTCCGGGCGATAGTCGAACTCTACGCGGCCAATAGCCGTCACTGAGCCTGTCTCGTGGTGAATTGTGACTGTGCTACGCGAATCGTTGTGCAGTCGGTTCGTCTTTGCCCGACCCTCGATCGTCGTCAGGTAGATGTCTCCGTTTACGCAAACCGGCGACACGATGGCCAGCACAGCTGCGCCATCAGAAGTGGTCCAGCTCCAAGCCGCCTGACCACCTTTCAGCATCGTCCGCCAGAACTTGCCTTCGTCCATCTCGTACGGCTTGTTCCACGGCTTGACGTTTGTTTCTCTTGCCATCTCGGATCACTCCTAGCGACGGTTTCCACCGTGGGTTTGCGGGCTAATCGGCGAGGAACTTTTCCTCGTCGAAAGTCACGAATTTCTCGGGAACGAATTTGCAGATCCATCGGTCTGGGCTGTGCATATGCTTCAGGAATAAGAACGAGCCCTCATGATCCACGTTGCCGTGAGACCGTGCCGACATACCCATGAGGAACATGACTTCGATCTCCGGGCGGTAGTCGAACTCCACGTGGCCGATAGCGGTTACCGATCCTGTCTCGTGGTGAATCGTGATCGTACTCCGAGGGTCCTCTAGCAGACGGTTCGTCTTCGCCCGACCTTCGACTGTGGTGAGGTAGATATCCCCGTTAACGCAAACCGGCGACACGATGGCCAGCACAGCTGCGCCATCGGAAGTGGTCCAGGTCCAGGCCGCCTCGTCACCTCTCAGCATCGTCCGCCAGAACTTGCCTTCGTCCATCTCGTACGGCTTGTTCCAGGCATTCACTTTGGTCTGAGTAGTCACTCTCCAGTTCTCTCCTTACTCCGGCCCGGGCTCTGCACCACATTTCCACACCGCTGCGGGCCCCTTCGGCCAGGGGCACGGCCTTTCAACGGTCCGTATTCAGTCGGCGAGAAGCTTTTCCTCGTCGTACGTCACGTACCTCTCCGGAATGAACTTGCAGGTCATCCGGTCCGGGCTGTGCATGTGCTTGAACCAAATGAAAGCAGGCTCATGAGTCTCAGATTTGTTGCCGAACACTCGCTCTTGCAGGCCCTGGAGGAACATCACCTCTACTTCTGGGCGCAAGTCGAATTCAACGTGGCCAATGGCTGTCACAGAGCCTGTCTCGTGGTGGAAAGCAACCGCGCACCGCGGATCTTTGAGAAGCCTGTTCGTCTTCGCCCGCCCCTCAATGGTCGTCAAATAGATGTCGCCGTTGACACACACCGGCGATACGATCGCCATGACCGCAGCGCCATCGGCTGTCGCCCACGTCCACGCACATTGGCCACTCATAACGAGGGTGCGCCAGAGCCCGCCTTCGTCTAGTTCGTAGGGTTTGTTCCACGCTTTAACTTCCGTAGCCATGCTCAACCTCCTCGGTATTCAGATCCGTCGCCGACGGCAACAGTGGCGCGGTGTCAGCCTCCCTAGTCACGAGGCAGCCCGGCGCCGGAGAAGGTAATGAATTTTTCCTTGCTGACCTTGATTGACACACGTGTTGGTGAATCCAGCTTGCTCGCCAGTTTGCTCGCTTTCGCTGGATCGTCCGGATACCTCTGCTTTGCCGAGGCCTCGCAAACGCTCGCAGTCAAAGCCGGATCGGAAATGACCTCGGCCTGCCCGCGGACCGTGGCCGCCCCACCGGGCCCACCCCAGCACATGGAGATACGAGGGTCTTTTCGCAGTGACTGAACGATCGCCTGCGACTCCTCGGCGGTGAAGTACACGTAATCCTCGTTGAGCAGCGCGAACGGCACCGTAATCGCCCGGGGAGATCCATCGCTCGCAACCCAGGCGGCCTGGGCCACCGGAACGGCACGCATAAGCGTGTTGATCCCCTCGCCGTCGAGCACGAATTCCTTCAGATGATTGTAGTAGCGAATCTGCTTTTCGTGTTCGTCGTTCCAGAAGTGAATGAATTTGAAGTCGTCGCTCATGTCTCCTCCTAAATGATTCCGGCGGCTCGCTGACCGGAGGAGATCTCCGCCCCCGCCGCCCCAGGCAGATGGGGCTGCATGTCCACCGAGAGTCCGCGCGGCGGCACGCACATACATGCCGCCGCGCGAACCTTGCGGCACTCTAGACGGTTTCGCATGCAGGCAGCAAGCATGATGAAGAGGCCTGACGGCGGTCTCGAGGTGTCTTCTCGCAGCGAGAGCGCCCCCAAGAACGCCTAGGCACCGACCGAAATTTCTAAAGCTTGGAGCCGGCCAACGGTCGTTGACAGCGCAAGACTGGCGAGCACTACGTTCACTATCCCCACCAAGACCACCACCGACATCAGGGCGGTGAACTCGCCCGCTCCGGGAGAGCTTCCGAGCACCATCGCAAGGAGCGAAAGTCCCGCGACTGAGCCAACGTAACGCATCAGTGAGAGCGTGCCGGCCGCCGACCCCGCGACAGACTGAGGCCAGGCCGCCATACCGGAGGACTGCTGCGCAGCCATTCCCAGTCCGGAACCGATTCCAACCACCGCCAGAGGCAGACCGAGGATGTAAGTTCCATCGAATGCGACGACCAGCAGTATTCCGGCCGAGGCCGCAAGCCTCGTCAGGGACCCGGTCAACAGTCCAACGCGCACTCCGTAGCTCGCGGCCACTCTTCCCCCGATGGGCGCAAACACCACATTCATCATGCTCATCGAAAAGAGGAGGAGCCCAATTGCCCCGGCGCCGAGGTCGTGCTCGCCGCGGAGATACACCGGCAGCGCCACGAGGGTCGTGTAGAAGCCAAGATTCGATACCGCCGTCATCGCTCCTGCCCTGGCGAACGCAAACCTGCGAAAGAGATTCAGGTCAACCACCCCTTGTCCCGAGGCCCTGAAACGCGATACATATGCCGCTATTCCCAGGGCGGTGACACCGACTGCAATCCATGGGTAGATGCCGCTGTCAGACTGGATCGCCGACCCCAGGAACGCGAGGCCAGCAAATGCAGTGACCAGAGCCCCCACCGATATGACATCGATGCGGAGCGAGCGCCTGCCTCTTCCTTGGTCGGACGGGATTGTTCCCAGGAGAAGGAGAACCACCACGACAACCGGAATGTTGATTAGGAAGAGCCAGCGCCAGCCAAGGGCCATAAGGATCAGACCTCCGACAACCGGCCCGGATGCCGCACCCGCCGAAACCATCGCGCCATTAGTTCCAAGAACGACCGGCAGTCGTTCAAGGTCAACGCTCTTGCGCAGGAATGCCGTTGCGCTAGGATTCAGAATCGCGGCCGACACACCCTGCAGCGACCGGGTGACCACGAGCATTTCGTAGCTCTGCGAAAACGCCGCTACCGCCGAGAATGCCGCCATCCCAAAGAGCCCGGCCCGCAGCACCGTTAGGCTCCCAAGAGCATCTCCAAGCCGACCGCCGATCGGCTGCGCTATTGCGACCACTACGAGATACGCCGTGATCAGCCACGAGACCGAGACAACGCTGACCCCGAACTCTTCCCGGATGCCCGGGAGGGCCACAGCGATCATGGTGGAGTTGAGGGGCGTGAGCAGCGCGGCGGCACCGACGATCAGGGCAAGTCGGCGCCCGACAGTCGCTTTTTTCTCCTGCATCGATCAGAATATTAAAGGCGCTCGGCCCAAACTGCTGGGGGCGATTAACCCAGCGGCGCTCAACTACTTTGATGCCCGCGCCACTGCAGCGAAGGCCGAGTCGATGGAGCCCTCACGGTCGTCCGGTTCGATCAATGGGTGCGCGAGGATTTCCCCCATCCCCGCTTCTTTCCAACGCCCAAGACCTTCGGCGACTTCAGCCTCGGTCCCAGACACGACAAGGTCGTTCAGGAGTTCGTCGGAATACCCTTCGGAGACGTCGTAGCCAGCGGTAGCAAACATCCCCTGGTAGTTCGGCACGCGCGCATACATTGCCAGCTGAACACGCGCTTTTTCCCGGACGGACGCGCGATCGGTGGAAACCGCGACCGGCACATGGGCCACAAGCGGGGGAGCTTCGCGCCCGGCCCGGGCTGCCCCGGCGTTCAGCGCATCGATGGCCTTACCGGAAAGATACCCGAGCGGACACATCCAGGAGATAGCGCCGTCACTCAGCTCGCCGCAGAGGTCGAACGACTTCAGGCGGAGAGCGGAAGCCATCACGGGAACGTTTGATTTCGCGGGAAGGCGTCCTCTCACGCGGACGTGCTCTCCTGACTGATCGGCTTCACCTTCGTGCAGCAAGGCGCGGATTGCGACGAGGTTTTCGCGGAGATTGGTGAGAGGCTTCCGGTACTCCATCCCGCACATTCGATTGACCAGGATGGCGCTGGTCGGACCGATGCCCAGTCGAAATCGGCCGGGCGCAAGCTGCTCCAACGCCAAGCTCTCCTGAGCGAGAACAAGGACGTGCCGTGACCACGTATGCACGATCGCCGTTCCCAGTTTGATGTTGTCGGTGGCCACCAGCGCTGCTGCATAGGTCGGCAGTAGATCCACGCCCCCGGCACCACCCATCGTGGCCCACGCAGCGTCAATGCCAGCCGCCTCTGCCTGCTTGATCTGCGCAACCGCCGAAGGCGCATCTGCTGCTTGTATGGCCACTCCGAACATCACCGGCCTCCAATTCGAGCTGCTGCCAACGTTGTCACGCGTTGCAGCTGAGGCGCAACGCTCCTGGCTGCAGCCTCGCGGATTGCCGCGCGTCCCGAGGTAAGATTCGGCCTACAAGGAGCGCCCATGTCTGCCACGAACGAAGGTCCGAATCCCGGGCTCGCCCAGTACGCCTTCAGCGTCAGCGACCTCCCACGCACCGCCCAGCTCTACACCCAGGTTCTCGGGTTTGTGAAATCCGACGGTCTCCTTCTCTGGGGCAACTTACTCGGCAACATCCAGGGAATACCAGACCCCGGCGCGGTCCTCTGGTGGGCTATCGATCGACAGGACTACGTGCAGCTCGAACTCTGGGACTACAGCAGGCCAACGCCCCGAGCCAAACCACTTGACTGGCGGCCAAGCGACATCGGGTACAATCGCATCTCGGTGCACGTCGCCGACTTCGACGGGACGTTGGCCAGCCTTGCCGGTTTCGGTGTCCCGCCTGTCGCCCCGCCGCTCGGGCCAGCGGGTGACAGGCGTGTTTGCGTCCGGGACCAGGACGGATTTCTGATCGAACTGATGGAAAGGGACCCGCTACCGGATGCCCGCGAGCCCCGCTGGCCCCAGGCCAGTTCGGCCATTCGGAGCGTTAGTCTTTCGGTGGCGGACATCGGCAAGTCCCGAGCGTTCTGGATCGAGACTCTCGGCCTAGAGGAAGTCGACGCTGCGCTCTTGCACTCTCATGAGATGGAAGCCCTTTGGGACCTCGCGGGGGCGAAATCGAAAAGGATTCTGGTCCGCGCTGGTGATGGGCTTCTTGAAATCCAGCAGTACAGCGAACCCATGCCGCGTCCACGGCCCGACGGGTATCTCCTCAGCGACATCGGCATACTTAACGTCGCCCTCGGCTACCGGGACCGGGAGCCGTTCCAGGCGGCGTTCGACCGGCTCGTCGCAAACGGCTACAAGGCGAACGTCCAGCCCAATCCCGAGGGGCCGTTCACTTCCGTTTACGTGAACGATGACCAAGGGTTCTCGCTCGAGATGTTCTACTGCGACCAGTCCCTGGACGAATATCTCGGATTCACACCCGAAAGAAGTTGGGGGAGCTAAAGGCCCTGTCGTCCAGAAAGCGTTTCAGTTGCCCCAGACGTGTCCACCATCAACGTTAATCGCCTGCCCCGTAATCCACCCCCCCCGATCGGACGCCAAGAATAGAACCATCTCAGCGCACTCAGAGCCATTACCAGCCGTCCCAAGAGGAATCGAACGCAGGGTTCGCTCCCAGCGCTCCCCTCGGCCCAGGTCATCCATCCTGTAGGTGTCTATCACCCCGGGGCAGACCGCATTCACGCGGATCTTATACTTCGCCAGTTCGAGAGCCATCGACCGGCTGAGGGCGTTGATACCGGCCTTCGATGATGCGTACGCGGCCGCGTTGGCCCCGGCGAGCTTGCTGGCAATCGATGAGATGTTGACGATGCTTCCGCCATAGCCCTGCTTGATGAGCTGGCGGGCGACTTCGCGTGAAAGCAGGAATGTGCCGTCCAAGTTGGTCACAAGTACGTTCCTCCACACCTCGTAGGGAAGCTCGGTCGTGGGGACACGGTCGTCGCCACGCGCCGCCCCGGCATTGTTCACAACAACATCTATGCGCCCGAAGTCAGCTACAACTCGTTCGACGAGGTCGGCGTTGGCCTGCTCGCTCCGGATATCGCTAACAAGCGGGAGCACCTTCGTGCCGTGCTCGCGGCATTCGTCGGCAACACTCTCGATGTCCCGCCAGCCCACCTCCTTTTCGTCGTCCGGATAGCGGTCGGATGGGCGGCCCGAGCCAGTGAGGACAACATCAGCGCCAGCCTCAGCAAGCCGCCGCGCTATCGGCCGGCCAATGCTTCGCATGCGACCTGCTCCGGTGATCAAGGCAACTTTGCCGGAAAGCTCTTTTTCCATGTTCTCTCTCCACGCTCAGTGCCAGTGACTGGCGCAGAGGGATAGTACCGGACGCGACGCCGTCGAGCGGACTGCATCAGATGTTCGCTTCTTGGCAGCGTAATCACGAAGCGCGCGCCAGCCGAGTTCGCGCCCTCAACCCAGATGGAACCGCCATGCTCTTCTACAATCGCCTTCGCGATCGAAAGGCCGAGCCCATTTCTGCCGGTGTTCGTCTTCCGGCGCCCCTTCATGGCTACCCGTATCCTAATACAATGTCCAGGCACCGCCTGTACTGGACAAGGCAAGGCTGAGGGGGGGGGAATTGGACAGCTGTTGCACAGGCCAGACCCGCCGCACCGCAATCGATTTCATTCTCGACCCCCGGTGCAGGACCGACGGGCCTCTTCCCGGACAGCCGGGAGAGCAAGTCACGACTAGCGACGGCGCCGGCATTCGGTTTTCGACTCTCCTCGGCGGCGGGTCGACCATTACCGAGATTCGCTACCAGTCATCAAGCTGCGCCACCCTCACGGCTTATTCAGAGGTGCTTGGGGAGCTGGTAATCGGGACGCCAGCACGAGAGGCGATTACCGTCACACCGGCCACTCTAATCGGCGCGCTTCCGGGAATTCCGCCCTCTCGGCAGGATCGCGCCCCCGTTGTGGTCCAGGCGTTCTGGTCGTCGGTCGCAGCGGCCATCGAGTCTCAAGAGATGGAGTCCTCCTCATGAAGGTCGCCTACATATTTTCGACACAGGGGCACACCGTTTCCTACAAGCTGGGCCGCATGATCCTTCCCCAGCTGGAGGAAGACAGACACGGGGTCGAGGTCGTCGGGATGTTCTTCTTCGAGGACAACAACTACGTGTTAATGAAGGGCAACCCCATAGGGGAGCGGCTCCACCGCCAGGCCAAGGAGAAAGGCATCCTCCTGATGGGTTGCGATCAGTGCTGCTATGAGCGAGACATCGCGGATAAGTTGCTCGAGGGCGTTCCAATCGGCTGCTTCCCCGATCTTTATGGCGCGCTTGCCGGCAACCCGCCGGACCACGTCATCACTCTCTAGATCACCCTCGGAGACCCCGTACGGTAACCCTATGTATCCCCCGGGATCTCCCGTAAATCCCTTGAAGCCGTCGAATATTAAATCAAAGGTCTTACACGGACTGCGGCCAAGGTCCCATTTCATTTATTCGACCTTGGCCGCACATCAACCTGAGGAGATCTCGCGATTCAAATCAGCAACTCGATGTCCAACGACTACTACGGTGCCGAAGTCCGGCGGCAAAACGGCCGCCATCCCAGCGCCTCAGCACCCAGCCGCGACGACAGGGGGTGCTCCGCTTACGTCGATAAGCAGGAGAGCCAACGACGAAACCACAGGCGGGCCCAGGCCGACGGAATTCGTCGCGGCGAGCGAGGATGCCTCGCCTGTGGCGACACCCGGATCTATTGGGGCGAGGCCTGCCCGGCCTGCTCGATCATCCCCATCGAATGGCAATGAGCCAAGGTGCTAGACCTTCCGGGACAACTTCCAGGGGCTCGACTCAACGCGATGGCCGATGTAGTCCTGAAAATTACGTCGCTGACGGGTGAGAACATCGCGCCAAAAATGAGAAAGCTCGCCGTCTGAGCAGCGAGGAGAGCGGGCGAATCGTCATCATTCCCGTGGTGGACGAGAACAACCATCAGACCTCCTCGACGATCCCGACGTTCGCACAGATGTTCCCGCGTGGAACCGAGGGGAAGAGCGGCCATTCCGGCGTCGTGGGTGAGTTTGTTCAGCTCACGACGCCAATCGCCGGAGGTTCTTACGACAGCCCCACCACGCACGTACCCTGAGGCACTGGCGCACGAGGTTCATGGAGCGAACTGACTCCGTATTCCAACTCGGGTATGACGACCGGTTCATACGAATGTGGGAGTACTACCTGAACCTCAGCGAAGCATGATTCAGAACCGGGATGCTCCGGGACCAGCAAATCATCTTCGAAAAGCGGCGTGGTGTTCCTGCTGCGTCGTATTAGCAGGTGCCGACCTACCCTGTGTGGCCGGGCCACCGGCACGGGGAGGGCTCCCGCTCTGGGCATTCGGTCCACGGATCCTCGACTAAAGGCCGTAGCGCGAAACTGCCCGCGCTGCGATTCTAGAGGAGGAGGCCCTGGTGACCGCCCTTGCCATCGAGACCTTTGCGCTTTCAAAGGAATACGTGCCCGGCGTACGGGCCCTCGATGGCCTCGACCTGCGCGTCGAGAAGGGCGAGATATTCGGATTCCTCGGGCCAAATGGGGCCGGCAAGTCGACCACCATTCGCCTGCTGTTGGACCTGATCCGACCGACTGGAGGGCGGGCCGAGATCCTTGGCTTCGACTGCCAGGGCCAGTCCCAAGAGGTTAGAGCCGCCGTCGGTCACCTACCCGGCGACGTTCGCCTTTATCCGAACATGACTGGTAAACAAACGGTCGACTTCTTCAGAAATCTGCGCCAGCGGAAGGTGAACCAGTCTCGGGTCTCCTACCTCGCAGAGCGCCTGGAACTCAATCTTGAGCAAAAGGCGGGAGAGCTCTCGAAAGGCAACCGCCAGAAACTAGGGTTGCTGATAGCGCTGCTCGACAAACCGCCGGTGCTTCTCCTCGACGAACCTACGTCCGGCCTTGACCCGCTTCTTCAACACACCGTCTGGGACATTCTCCGCGAAGCGGCAACGCAGGGCGTTACGGTGTTCTTCTCCTCACACGTGATGAGCGAGGTAGAGGAGACGTGCGAGCGAGTTGGGATCCTGCGGAAAGGGCGGCTTGCCGAGGTCTCCACCGTGGATACGCTTAAGGCGCGAGCACTACGCCGAATCGAGGCGCGGTTTGCCGAAAAGGTGCCCGAGCCCGGCGAATTCGACTCCGACGGCGTACGCGAGGTGGAGCGCAACGGCAACAGGGTCGAGCTCGAAATCCTGGGCGAACTGGACCCCGTTCTAAAGAAACTCGCGAAGTACGAAGTCACGGCG
>DASCML010000046.1:0-13010 GCA_036010925.1 Dehalococcoidia bacterium
CAGCGCTTCCATCTGCGAGATCGCATCGCCTGCGGCCGTTGACTCTCCGCCCGATGCAGACCTCGCTCGTTCCATAGCTTCGCGTAGCTCGTCCGACATCGTGAGCCGGGTAGCAGCGCGTGGACGGATCGCGTTGGCGGTAACGCCATAACGACCTAGGTCGAGCGCGAGGGTACGCGTGAGACCGGTAATTCCTTCCTTCGCTGCCGAGTAGTTCGCCTGGCCCATGTTGCCAAGGCCCGACTCGGAAGAGGTATTAACGACCCGACCGCTTCGCTGTTGCCGAAAGACCATGGCTGCGTGCTTTGTCACGGTGAAATGACCCTTGAGATGGACGGCGATGACCATATCCCACTCGTCCTCGGTCATGTTGAAGACCATCCGATCGCGAAGAATTCCTGCGTTATTAACAAGGATGTCCAGCTGTCCCCACTTGTCGAGAGCCTGCTTGACCATGGCTTCGCCGTCGATCATCAACGCAACGTTGCCGTAGTTCGCGATAGCGTCTCCGCCGGCAGCCTTGATTTCGTCGGCCACTTCATCAGCCGGCGTTTTGTCCCCTCCATCGCCTGCGGCGGAACCGCCAAAGTCGTTCACAAGAACGCGCGCTCCCTCTTCCGCCAGGAGGAGCGCCTCACCGCGCCCGATTCCGCGACCGGCGCCCGTGACGATCGCTACCTTGCCTTCAAGCCTTCCCGCCATTCCAACTTCTCCTGCCCGAAATTCGCTCCGCGGCCGGGTCGACTGCAGCCTACCAGAGGACCGATTGGGAGTCAGCGGGGCGCTGCTCCGGGCCCGTTTCTAGTCGCGGCCGGTCTTGTTCTTGCGAGTCTCGCCAAAGCCCCACATCGTGGTCGCTCCATCGACGTTGATGATCTTTTCCCAGTGTTCTCCGACCCATTCCGCCGTCTTGAACTGCTCGGGAACGAACTGAATCCCGTTCCCCTTGACCACAGCGGAGCGACTGTAGTTTCCGCCGCCGGCCTCAATGACTAGCCCGCTATCGGTGCACTCGCGAGAGCAGAGGTAAGCAACCACCGGGGCGACGTGTTCTGGTGCCATCGCGGTCAGTCGCTCCTTGGGCATGAGAGCCTCAGTCATCCGTGTTGCGGCGCCTGGCGAAATGCAATGTACGTTGACGTTGTATTTAGCCCCCTCGAGCTTCAGTGTGTTCATCATGCCGACCATGCCCATCTTCGCGGATGAATAGTTGACCTGGCCGAAATTGCCGTAGAGTCCCGACCCCGACGAAGCCAGCACCAACCGCCCATACGCCTGTTGTCGGAAGACCGGCCAAGCCGCACGCGCAACGGTGAAACAGCCCTTGAGATGAACATCGAGCACTGCGTCCCAGTCGGCTTCACCCATGTTATGAATGGCAAGATCACGGAGAATTCCTGCGTTGCAAACAGCAATGTCGAGACGCCCCCAGCTGTCGATGGCCTGTTTCACCATGTTGTAGCCCCCGTCGTAGCTCACCACGCTGTCGTAATTCGCCACGGCCTCGCCGCCTGAGTCAGCGATCTCGGCGACCACTTCATCCGCCGGGCTGGAATCGTTCCCTGAACCGTCGACGCCACCCCCGAGGTCGTTAACAACAACCTTGGCGCCCCGCTCCCCGAAGGCCTTAGCATAGGCCCGGCCGAGGCCCCGCCCAGCGCCTGTCACCAGTGCTACCTGACCGTCAAATCTAATCGCCACGTGTGTCTCCTATTTTCAAGTGTGGCGCGATCGTATCCGAAGGTCGGGAGCCGAGCACTAGCGCATCACCAAGACCCCTGATTGAGTCATAAAGACCCAGTAGACCTGAAACGTTAGCAGGCCGCCTAAATCGTTCAGGAAGCGCGGAAACCCAGGCGTGTGCATCTCCCAGTCCCCGCTAAAGTTGTTCCTCCACGCAACATAGATATAGCGCCCGTCCACGCTCTCCAGAGCATCGTCAACGCTGCTGCTGGTACCCGTGTAGACAAAGTTGTTCCAGCCGAGCCCAAGAACGAGCTGGCGCTGAACCGGGATCCCGGGATTCATGATCGCCACATTCGCAGCGACGTCGACGAGGGTCCAAACTGCATCGTAGGTATCGATTCCATCGAGGTTGTTCGCGTAATCAGGTATTCCGGAGATATACCGCAGAAACTCTCCTGGAGCGTCAGCGTTGCCTGCCAGCCACAGCCGAGCTTCCTGCCAGTCGAGTGGAAGGTAGCCGAGCGCCACTTGAGGATCGCCCGGCGGGCCGAAGTGAGCGATGTTGTTCCACCCCGGTTGAAGCGACTGAACCACGACAAGCCCCGGAGGGGGCGAGACTGAACTGACCTCGACATCCTGCAGATAGAGATCCGTGTAGGGGTCTCCCCAGGGAATCGACGGCTGAGCCTCCGCACCGCCGATGAAGATAATCACGCTCCTCCCGACGGACCCGCAGCCCGCCTTCTCTTCGTCGGAGACAACGGCAACAGCACACTCAGAAATCTGCCCGACAGTCACTGGATCGCGGCCGCAGTCCTGGCCATTGACGACTGCCCTGACCTCGGACCCCTGTGGGGCATTGAGCCAGTCATGCAGGGCAACTCCGCTCAGCGTCATAGGGACGATACGGGCGGCTCGCGCCAGGTCGACTACACCCGCCCCCGCCCAGTTCTGACCATGTGGGGCCGGCGTAGCCGCCGAGGCAGCCGCCTTGGCGTATTCGATGTACTCCGGAACGGTGAGCCCTGAGTTTCGACCCATCAGCAGGGCGAACAAACCCGAGACGATCGGCGCGGCGAAGCTCGTGCCGTGCGCGCCCGCCCCATAGCTTGTCGCGGGGGCGATGTCGGTCCTGGTCGTGCTTGCAAGGTTACTGCCGGGAGCAGCCAGGTCGATTGCAGGGCCGTAGTTTGAATAGGTAGCCCAGGAGTTTTCCGGAACCTTCTCGGCCGCCCCGACAGCAACCACGTTCGGAAACTGGGGATCGGCGCTGTACGCCGCCGGAAACCCGGGCGAGACGGATGTCGAGCCTGGAGTGTGATTTCCGCTGGCCGCGACTATCAGGACACCATCGGCCTGGGCGGCTAAAATAGCATCTCGAAGCACCTGCAAATCGACTGAGCTATCGACCGTCGAGAGGCTCACGTTGATGATGTCGGCGCCCATGCGCCTCGCATAGTCAATGCCCTGGGCAACGTTGCTGAGGTCTCCAGCAGCCCGCCCATCAAACGATGGCAGACCGCAGTCCAGCACCTTCACCGCCATGAGGCGCACGTTCCAGGCAACGCCCGTGATACCGATGCCGTTATTTCCCCTGGCCCCGAGCACTCCAGCAACCATGGTCCCGTGAGAGTGGTCCGGCGCACCTGATAGCCCGTGATCGTCCACCACAGAGCCATCTGGGCTCCCGTTCTGGTATCCGCAGAACGATGCTCGCTCCGACGTCAGATTGACGAACTTGCAGCCGTGCACATCGTCCACGCAGCCGTTGCCGTCGTCGTCCACCCCGTTGCCGGGGATCTCAGCCGGATTCGTCCACATCTGACTGGCAAGGTCCGGGTGGTTGTAATCGATCCCCGTGTCCAGCATCGCTACGGTCACCGCATCCGAGCCAGTGACGAGGTCCCACGCTCCTTCCGAACCAATCGGACGTAGATAGCTGCTCTGAAAAGTCTCGTAGAACGTGTCATTGGGAGACATGTCCGCGGCCAGGACAAGAACGTCGAATTCCGCGTTCTCGACGCCCGGCTGCGACCGGAGCCAGGACAGATACAAGCCGCGATCGACCCCGGCAGGTACGGGGAGCCATCGGTACCCGTGTTCGGCGAGGCCGGGCCCCGACATGCCGGCATGGCCCGCAGACACACGGGCCAGCGCCCACGAATCCGGAGCACCGGCAAGACCTTCCTTCTCCTCAGCTCCGGCGGTGCCGCCACCGGCGAAGGCAAAGCAGAACAGCAGAAGGGCAGTCAGAGCTGGTCGTGACCCAGCGAAAGCGATACTACTGGCCTTGGGCATTGTCCTGCCCCGGGAGATCCGATAGCGTCGGTATAGGCGCCGGCCGCTCGCCGAGCGCACGCTCGTCGATGATGATCGCAACCTCCCGCGCAGGGTCGATCGTCATGAAAGGTACCCCTCCCAGCGTTTCCACCTGGCCAATCAGGTTGCCCCGGCGGAACACGAAGCGGTGGTACACGGCTTCGATGCCGGTATTGCCGAGCTCGTCCCCGACTGCCCTCCAGCCGCTGGAATCGTTACCCAGCGGGGCGACCTCTTGAATGTCAACGGCGGGATTCTCTTCGTAGTATTTCACGTACTGGTCATAGGCCTCGGCTGCCCCGTCAAGGGATTCGAAGAGGTGAGTCTCCACGGTCAAGAAGTAGTTGCCAACAACAACCGATGAGAGTAGTCCCTCAGGATCGTATCCGACCAGATATCCGTCCAAGTAGCTCCAGCCGTTGATCATGCCCAGGCCATCGTCCTCATCTCCGAAGGGGCCGATAGCCGCGTAGATTTCCTCGTTTGACACCACCGGCGCTGTCGAATCAACGCGGAAATACCCGAGCAAGTCTTCTTCGCCGGCAGAGTAGCGCGACGCCGGACCGATTAGGAAAGGTTCTGGGCCCCCGGCGAGGCCACCAGTGCTCGACTCAACGACAGGAGTTGGAATGGGCGGGGATGTGGCAGTTGGGCCGGCGGACTCAGGGGTAACAGTAGCTACACTCTGGGTTGGGGCGAGGGGTGAATCTCCATCCCCACACGCGACCACGAGGGCAACGGCAACGGCCGTCATCAGGCCGCCGCACCAATGGTGTTTCACGAGCCCGATTCAGAGGTCTGACCGAGCGGTGTTGGCTCAACGGCCGGAATTTCGCCGAGCGCCTTCAGGTCGACTATTTCCGCCAGGTCCAGGGCTGTGTCGATCGTCATCAACGTGTCGGCTCCGTAGGTCTGCACCACCGCGACGAGATTGCCGCGTTCGAAGACGACGCGATGATAAACGGCGTCGCTGTTCGAGCCGGGTACCTTCCCGCTGGTTAGCTTCCAGGCACTTGACTGATTTCCGACCATGGGCGAACTCAGCTTGTCAGATGCGAGGATCAGTCTCGATTCAAAATACTCGAAGGCTTCGTCGGCCCCTTCCGGGTTCGCAAATAGGTGCACTTCGACCGCGACGTAATAGCCGCCATTGAGGACGGCAGTCATCCGCTGCTCCGGCTCGAACGCCGTCTCATAACCTCCCACATAGCCCCAGGACTCAAGCATTTGCTGGCCACGTTCAGTTGACTCAAAAATCGAGGTTCCGCCGTAAAGGGCAGAATCGAGTACGAAGGTCGAGGCACGATCTGTGAAAAAACCAACGGGAAGATCGTCGAGCGCCAGTGCAAACCGGCTAACCGGCTCAAGGAGTACAAGCGCAGCGGGGTTGGTGGGCCTCACAGTCTCCTCACCGGTGGGATTGGTAGGCCCCACAGTCTCCCCACCTGCGGGGTTGGTGGGCCTCACAGTCTCCCCACGGACGTCGTCATCCCCCCCGTCTCCCCCGCAGGCGAACGCGGCGAGAGCCATGATGGCTGCACACGACACAAACACACGCTCAAACGACACCAAGAACTCTCCCGACGTAACCTGCTCGAAGTGTACGGTCGCAATCCTGTTCGACAAAGAAAACCGTTAACCCGGGGAAAGGCTTAACAATGCGAGCGCGCCCAAAACCGAACGCCACGCCCACAGACCTGGCGTTCGGCGTCAACGCCGTGGCGGTAGCAATCGGCCAGGGATATGTGCGTTCCCTCAACTATCACGAGGAATCGTCCAACCCGCGAGTGCTTGCGTTGGTTGAAGCGGCTGGGGCGCAGGGCATTCCGACAAATGCGGTTGACCTCCGGCGCCTAGACCAGCTCGCGGCGGGAGGTGTACACCAGGGAATTCTGGTCAGGCTAAAGACACTGTCTACAGCGGATCTTCGGGCGCTGGAGCAAGACCGCACATCCCCCGCGTTAGCCATCCTGCTGGACGGCGTGACAGACCCGCAAAATCTCGGAGCTATTCTCCGTACGGCGGTAGCCGTGGGTGCTGGGGCAGTCGTACTGCCCAAGAGGCGCGGGGGTAATCTCACACCGGGCGTGCACCGAGCCAGTGCCGGGATCAGTTTCCTGGCCCCGGTCACCACTCCTCAGAACCTCGCAATGGCCATTCGCGACCTCAAGAAGCAGGACTTCTGGGTGGTCGCCGCAGCATCGGACGGGGCGGAACTGGCCACGGAGTTCGAGTGGCCACGTCGCACAGCACTGGTCGTGGGAGGGGAGCAGGAAGGAGTCTCGAGACTCCTTCGCGACTTGTCCGACTTCACAGTCGCGCTTCCTATGGATCAAAGAGTGGAGTCGCTAAATGTCGGAGTGGCCTTTGGCGCACTTGCTTACCTGTGGCGCGCCCAGTGGCCGAAGCTCACTACCAGGGGCGACGCCATTTAGACCAGTCAAAAGGCTCGAGTCCGTTCTCCGCGAGCTGCCATATCGTGGCCTCGGAGTGGGACTCGTTGATCTCGAGAAATCCGATCGTCCCGAGTTGCGTGTCCAGATTGTGCGGATAGGTAGGCGAACCCGGGTTCACACACAGAGTCTCCCCGATGGTGTCGATCGCTTCCACGTGCGTGTCGCCGTAGATCAGGACGTCGAGATCAGTTGTTCCGAAGTACCGATTCAGGGCCCTTTCGAGAGTAAGATGAGGAGGATATTCCGGGATGGGAACATCGTGGACCAGGCCGACGCGAACCTCACCGAAGGTGAGCAGCCAGGCCTCCCGAAGGCGCGGATGGTCCGGCTGAATCGGTCGCCCACCGGAGCCGTCCTCCCCGTTTCCCCGAGCAGCCCAGGTTGGGGCAACATCATGCAACTGATCGAGCACCGAGAGGTCGTGTATGTCCCCTGCGTGGAGGATGGCGTCGACCCCCTTGAACGCCTCGAAGACCTGAGGCCACAGCTCATCTGTGGCCTCAGGGATGTGCGTGTCTGAGATGAGTCCTATTCTCATCGGCGGCCCTTAGCGATATCGGGACTACGGTCTCGCATGGTCAGGCGTCGAGGGGATGGCTAACCAGCACCCGAGGACCATCGGCGGTGGCTTCGACAAAGCCCAGCTCTCCGGAGAGGATATCGAAAGAGAGCTCGAATGAGCTCAGCTTTTCGGCCAGCGTCACAATCGCAGCGGGAGAGTCGGCAGCGGCGAGCGCAACGTGCGGCACCCAGGCGTTCACGGCGTAGTCAGAATCGAGACCGGTTCCGAAGCGGCCGATTTCTTCGATCGCGGCCTTTTGAAGGGCGGCCAGGCGGGGTGCTCGGGCCACAGCGAGGGACAGGGAGAGTCGCGAGCCGCCAAGAACTCCCAGCCCGCGAACACTCACTGTGATCGGGGCGCAGCTGCGAGCCAAGGCCTCAAGAGCGGGTTTGGCACTC
Organism: Dehalococcoidia bacterium; assembly: GCA_036010925.1. Lineage (GTDB taxonomy): Bacteria > Chloroflexota > Dehalococcoidia > Tepidiformales > Tepidiformaceae > DASCML01. Next base: position 7,422 of record DASCML010000046.1, read on the forward strand.
TTCATATCAAATGAGCGGGCGGCGAACAGGGTGATGTGAGGGACGGTGTCCTCGCTGCTCCCGGCTCCGCCAAAGGATCGGCGCACCGCGTCAAGTTCGTTTTCTCCTTCTTGGTGGGATTTTCCTGTCCCTATAAGAAGAGCAACTCCGATCATGGGCTTTCACCGTAAAGACCGGCCGACTTTATGCCAAGTGTGCTGGGCGGTCGATTCTTGAGGCCCGGCAAGATTCGCCATCGCCTAACGTCAACAAAGCGTGGCGCAGGAAGACGGTCTCGGCCTAAACTCAATGGGCCGTCATTTGCTGATTCCTCGACGACAGAGCGCAGAATAATGTCCGGGCATTCCAAGTGGTCCACCATCAAACGCCAAAAGGGCGCAGCCGACGCCAAGCGCGGGGCCCTGTTCACTCGTCTCTCAAGAGAGATCATCATTGCGGCGAGAGCGGGCGGCGGCGACCCCAATTCGAACTTCAAGCTCCGGCTGGCAGTCCAGCGGGCGAAGTCTTCGAACATGCCCAACGACAACATCGACAGGGCGATAAGCCGGGCTGTTGGTGGTGGCGATGCTGACAACCTCGAAGAGACTACGTACGAAGGCTACAGCCCCGGCGGGACGGCCATCCTTGTCGACGTGGCCACCGACAATAGAAATCGGACCGTGGCTGAGGTCCGCCACTGTTTCACGCGCGCCGGCGGCAACCTTGGCGAGAGCGGATCAGTTGCCTGGCAGTTCGAAGCGAAGGGCGTGTTGACCATCCACGTGGACCCGGAGACCGCTGAAGACATTGCGTTACAGGCAATAGACGCAGGAGCGGACGATGTCGAGCCACAGGGGGACATGCTCGAAGTGAGAACCGAGCCGGGTTCACTCGAGGAGGTCAGGCACATTCTCGAGTCCGCCGGACTGAGAATCGAAAACGCGGACTTCGCGATGGTTCCCAAGACGCCGATCGAGCTGGATGAGAAGTCGGCCAAGGCCGTTCTCCGCCTTCTGGATGACCTCGAAGAGCTGGAGGACGTTCAGCGAGTGTTCTCGAACGGGGACTTCCCGGACGAGGTATTGGCCGGCCTCGAAGCCTAGGCCGCCCTCGAGTCGTCGACAGCTATTCGCCCTGGACGACCCCGTTGCGGAGTATGCCGGCCCCTTTTACTTCGACCTCAACCACATCGCCCGGCTTCAGAGCGGGCGGACTGCCGGGCGTGCCCGTGAATATCACGTCCCCGGGCTCAAGTGTCATGTGAGCGGAAACGAGGGACACGACCTCGGAGATTCCGAGGATGAGCTCAGAAGACAGGGCGCGCTGCACTTCGTTGCCGTTGACGCGTGTTTGCAGCTCGATCGCTCTCGGGTCGAGGCCGGTGGCAATGGCGGGTCCGAACACCCCAAAGGAATCGGTTCCCTTGGCTCTCCACCACTGACCGTCAGCTTGCTGCCATTCGCGCGCGGAAACATCGTTTCCACAGGTATAGCCAAAAACTGATTCGAGAGCGCTTGAGACCTGGGCACCGCGGATCTTTCTCCCGATGACCACGACGATTTCGCCTTCCGGGTCGACTCGACCGGCCCCCCTGGGGAGAACAATGTCGTCGCCGGGGCCGCTAATGCTAGACAGTGGTTTCAGGAACAGGGTGGGCGGGTCTGGGACGGGGCGCCCGTTCAAGTGGCTCTGGTAGTTGAGACCAACGCAGACAATGGAGCGAGGCTCGCAGGGGGGCAACAGGGACACGTCGCCTGTGCTGAACGTTTCCCCGGTGCGAGAAACGACCTCCCAGAATGGCTCCTCGATCACTGAGATTATGTCGCCATTCTCGCTGAGCACACCGGCAGCGATACGCCCGGCGCGGTCTCTAAAGCGGACGAACACGGGCATACTATAAACTCCGGGAACACAACCTTGTTTGGGAGGAGATGGTCGGGGTGCGCAGATTTGAACTGCGGGCCTCTTCGTCCCGAACGAAGCACTCTACCAGGCTGAGCTACACCCCGACGCCGTAAAATCGTAGCAGGGATCCGATATGGGGCGAAGCGGGATGAGCGGGCCTACCAGCGGCCCTAGCAGCGGGATTGATAAAGGGAGAGCGGCGCGAGCGGTGACATGATTTCAACCTGCAGCTCCTCCAGTTCTCCCGCCCATTGATCCCAAGTGCCGCGTGCATAAGCCGCCTCCGGGCTTGACAGCGCCTGCTGAGCGGCGCTGGCGTCGCCGAACGAGTAGATACCAAGCCATGTACCGGCATGGGTGGTGCCAAAATCGACATCTACCACGCCTGGAATCCGTGCGACGTCCTTGAGATGGACCGAGCGAAACCAGGCACCGAAGCTGCCATCTTCGTCCGACTTTATACGGGCGCGCACAAGCATGAAGGGTTTCGTACTGTCCATTACGTTGAATCGTGCAACAGAGTCTTCACGAGATCGATAGCAGGGGCCAAATCAAAGCGAGTATCCACGACCACCCCCGGGCGGGAAAAAGGCTCCGGGTGGGAATGCATCCTTTCGAAGACGTCGACGCCGGCCTGTGAGAATCCCTCCCTGGGATGGGAAAGGCGCTCGCGCACGATGTCGTCCGGAACCGAAACCCTTACAGGGACGACGACCACGTCGAGCCGCTCGGCCAGGCTCAGGAAGCGACTGCGATCGGCCTCAGTGAGATTGGTAGCATCGAGGACGACTTGTTTGCCAGCTGTCAAATGCCGCGTTGCTCTTAACTCAAGTCGCGAAAACACCCTAGCGTTTTCGCTGCGCGTGAACTGCGGATCCGGCGTGAGTTCGATGCGAACGGCGTCGCTTTCAAGGTGAACCGCTCCGAGAGACGCCGAGATTCTGCCAGCAAGAACGGTCTTGCCGGTGCCGGGGAGGCCCGATAAAAGGACCAAGCCTGGTCGCCTATCTGTCTTCAAATTGCCGCCCGAAGGGTGCTGTGCTAGCGTAGTTTCGTTGTAAGAAGGCAGAACGGCAAAGGGAAAAAAGAGCGTAGTTGCTGACCAAGGAACGCAAGACCCAGATCATCGAGGAGTTCGCACAACACGAAGGTGATACAGGATCACCTGAGGTTCAGGTCGCCCTGCTGACAGAGCGGATCGAGTACCTGACAGAACACCTGCGCACTCACCGGCATGACTATCACACGCGTCGCGGGCTGTTGATGCTCGTGGGACAGCGGCGCAGGCAGCTACGCTACTTGAACAATCTCGACGTCAACCGCTACAGGGATATCATCGGCAAGCTGGGTCTCCGCAAGTAAGCGGGGGCTTTTCCGTATCCGCCCTAAACAACCAGTCAATGGCACCGAGAAAGACCGCTGAGGCGGCTGGCGCCCAATCATATGCAGTTCCGGAAGAGAGAAAATGAAGAGTTACGAAGTTGAACTAGATGGCAAGACACTGACGATAGAACACGGCCTTGTGGCCGAGCAGGCAAACGCAGCCGTTACCGTTCGGTTGGGCGACACCGTGGTGTTCGTCTCGGTTTGTATGGACGATCCTCGCCCGGGGATCGATTTCTTCCCCCTGACCGTCGACTACGAAGAGCGACTCTACGCCATCGGTCGAATCCCCGGCAGCTTTCCCCGCCGTGAAGGTAGAGCAACTAACGAAGGCATCCTCGCGATGCGCCTCACCGACCGCCCACTGAGGCCACTTTTCCCGAAGGATTTCCGAAACGAGGTTCAAGTGGTCGCCATGACGCTCTCTGGAGACGGCGAACACCAGCCCGACTCCCTGATCACCGTCGGCGCCAGTGCAGCGCTGATGATCAGCAACATCCCGTTTAACGGTCCGGTGAGCTCCGTTCGGGTCGCAAAGGTCGGCGACCGCTTCATCACCAACCCGACATTCGCCGAGTCAGACGAAGGGGACATGGACATCATCGTGGCCGGGACAGACGATGCCGTCGTAATGGTGGAAGCCGGCGCGAAGGAGGTGCCCGAGGACACCGTTCTCGAAGCGATCGAGACGGCCATGGAGGCGAATCGCGCGATCAACGCGGTCCAGCGCCAGATGGCGGAGGACAACGCACCGGTTAAGGCCGAATACACTCCGACCCCGGACTTGCGCGACGCCGTGTCGACGATGGAGGAGCATCTCGCAGACCGACTCGAGGAGCTTGTCGCGACGGCAGCGAGCGAGCGAAGCGACGAGAATAAGGCCCTTCGGAAAGAACTCGCCGAGACGTTCGAAGAGCAATTCAGTGAAGCGGAGATAGGCGAAGGACTGTTCCAGACAATCAAGAAAGCGATGCGCGCCAAAATCCTTTCCAAAGGCGAGCGCGCTGACGGCCGGAGCCTCCAGGAGATCCGCCCGCTGAACATCCAAGTTGGTCTCCTGCCACGGACCCATGGAAGCGGCCTCTTCCAGCGAGGCCAAACCCAGGTCCTCTCGATTGCGACGCTTGGCCCGCTCAGCATGAAGCAGAAGCTCGACACCCTTTCTCCGGACGAGACCAAGCGCTACATGCACCACTACAACTTCCCGCCGTTTTCGGTGGGGGAGGTTCGACCCATGCGTGGCCCGGGCCGCCGAGAAATCGGTCACGGAGCCCTCGCTGAGCGAGCGCTTGAGGCGGTCATCCCCGACCAGGACACGTTCCCATACACGATCCGTGTTGTGAGTGAGGTCCTCTCCTCCAATGGCTCAACCTCGATGGCGAGTGTCTGCGGAAGCACCCTGTCCCTAATGGACGCCGGTGTCCCGGTCGCGTCGCCTGTTGCCGGCATTGCCATGGGTTTGATCATGGGTGAAGACGGCAATTACGCAGTGCTGACCGACATCGCCGGCCAAGAAGACTTCATGGGTGACATGGACTTCAAAGTGGCAGGCACGAAGGACGGAATCACCGCCCTTCAGATGGACATCAAGATCACAGGCGTTTCCAGGGAACTCCTGAGCAAGGCTCTCAGCGACGCCCGGGAGGCCAGGGAGACACTCCTAGAGAAGATGGCCGAAGTGCTCCCGTCCCCCCGAGACGACGTGTCCGAGCATGCACCGAAGGTTATCCGGACGCAGGTCAACCCGGAACAGATTGGCCTCATAATCGGGCCCGGTGGGAAGACCATCAGAAAGATCCAGGAGGAGTCGGGCGGGGCCACCATCGACATCGAAGAAGACGGATCTGTGTTCATCGGAGGAACCACCGCCGAGGTTGCCAACAAGGCGCTTGCCATCGTCGAAGGAATGACGAAGGAAGTCGAAGTGGGAGAGATCTACACCGGCAAGGTTCAGCGTGTAATAAACATCGGGGCCTTCGTGGAGTTCCTCCCGGGCAAAGAAGGCCTCGTCCACATCTCTCAATTGAGCGACAGTCGCGTCGAGCGCGTGGAAGACGTTTGCAACGTGGGCGACGAGATGACCGTCATGGTTACGGAAGTCGACGGTCTTGGTCGGATAAACCTTTCCCGCCGTGCCATCCTGAAGGGCGAGTCCCCAGAAGATGCGGCCGCAGCAGCTGCTCAACAGCGCAGCGACCGCGGCGACCGCGGTGACCGTGGCGGTGGGGGTCCAAGAGGCGGGCGCGGTGGGGGTCCAAGAGGCGACCGCGGCGACCGCGGTGACCGGGGCGGTGGGGGGCCAGGGGGGGGGCGCGGTGGGGG
>DASCML010000047.1:0-19799 GCA_036010925.1 Dehalococcoidia bacterium
CGGCGTCACCGCTGAAAAGGAATTGCCCGAGTATTGTTCGCAGACGCCCGTCGGTCTCTGTGATGGCCGCGGTTCGAACCTCCTCGAGAACCGTGCGGGTTGAATCGAGTTCCTCGTCCTGGTGCTGGTCGTAGTAGCCTGGCCGAGCTCTCTCAGCCCACTCGACGGTGCCTTCGAGGGGCGTGACAAGCCCGGCCATGATCCGAAGGAGGGTGCTCTTCCCTCCGCCGTTGGGTCCGACCAAAGCGACCTTGTGGCCCCGCTCGATGTGGAGATTCACATCGACCAGAACTATCTCGTCGTCGTCATAGGCGTGGCCGACGTGCCGGCAGAGGAGCACATCCCGCTCTGTTCGCCCCGAAGCGGTAAGGGCGAATGAGACCTCCGCTTCCTTGCTCGCGCGTTCAACTCTCTCAATTCGTGATAGCTGACGTTCGCGGCTCTGGACAGCGGAGGCTTTCGTCGCCTTGGCGTGAAAGCGCTCGATGAATCTTTCCTGCTTCTGGATCTCCCTTTCCTGGCGGGCAGCCGCACGGTCCTGGGCCCGCAACTTTGCTGCCTTTTGCCTCTGATAATCAGTGTAACCACCCGAGTATGACTCGACTTCTCCGTCCCGCAGATCAAGCACCCGCCCCACCACCTTGTCGAGAAAAGGTCCATCGTGTGTGACCACCAGCACCGTGCCGGGATATTCGCGTAGCTCGCCCGCCAGCCACTCGCGAGCGGCGGAATCGAGGTGGTTGGTGGGCTCGTCGAGGAGGACGTTCTCTGGTCGGCGAACTATCGCCTTAGCCAAGGCCACCCGCATCTGCCAGCCCCCGCTGAACTCGCCGCAGAGCCGAGCGTGGTCGGCACCGGAGAATCCGAGACCATCAAGAACACGGCCGATTCGAGCTGCGATCCTGTAGCCGTCCAGAGCCTCAAGTTCAGTAAACAGGTCGGCCTGCCGAGTGACGAGAGCGTCCAGATCACCTTCTGAACGCTCGATTTGGGCAGCGATAGTTTCGAGTTCCAGCTCGATTTCCGCCGCTTCAGGAAACGCGAGCCACATTTCGGTGACGAGCGGATTGTTCGATTCGAGGCCCGCCTCCTGCCGAAGGAAACTAAGCGCGCCCCCGCGGAAGCCGGCAGCCCCTTCGTCCGCTTCCATCTCCCCGGCAACGATGCGGAGCAACGTCGACTTGCCCGAACCGTTGGGCCCAACCAGTGCGACGCGTTCACCATCACCGATGCTGAAGGTCACAGAGCGCAGAACCTTCCGGGCACCGAAAACCTTGGTAGCTTTGTCCGCGAAAAGCATGGACTCGAGAGTAACAAAGAGCCCGGCAACGGGCGGGGAGCGCTTCCTAGGACGACGGAATCTGCTACCGATATCTCAGTGGCAGGGAAGATGATTATGAGCTCCAGCAGACCATGCAACACATTGCGCTGCTTTCCGTTCTAGTCGCCATCATTCTGACCTCGTGCGAATCGTCGTGAGATGAGATTACACAGACGACGGCTGCTTCCACGCTCGCACCGACAGCGATAGAAATCGCTACTTCCACAGCCGCACCTTCATCTCCTACATCAACCACCACGCCCATTGTCGCGCCAGTGATTGGCCCGCAAAACGCCAGGCAGGTGCGCGAACTGGTGAAACTGGCTCGTGGTCCTTCTCAGTTCTTCAGCGGGGTGGCGTGGTCGCCGGACGGCCGCATGCTTGCGAGCGCGGGCGGGTACGACGATGCGGTGCGGTTGTGGGGGTTGCCGCACAACCGCACCGAGAACTGGAGCTATTGCTGGAAGAGCGCACCCACACTCTGGCCGGAGTGGATCCGTCCGATCGCATCCCCGAGCAGAGGAGCAATCGGGATAATCGTCATATTGGGCAGGAGCTTGTTTTCGGGTATCGGAACGGAGTCAGTAAGCACGATCTCACGGATATCAGCATCCCGTAGACGTTGAATTGCCGGGCCGCTCAGGATTGCATGATAGCCGGCCACGACCACCTCACCGCACCCACGTTCTCTAAGCACGCGCACGGCTTCGACCATGGTACCGGCAGTGTCGATCTCGTCGTCGAGGATCAGCACGTTCTGGCCCTGGACCTCGCCGATAACATTCAGGGCCTCGGATGTGCCCGAGTTCCCAACTCTTCGCTTCTCGATGATGGCAAGAGGAGAATTGAGCCGGGCAGCCATGTCCCGCGCTCTCTTCTCGTCGCCCACGTCGGTCGCCACAACCGTGTAGTCACCCAGGCCTCCGGCGAGAAGATGGGCGCTCACCGGATAGATCGCGTTCAACTCGTCAAGGGGCACATTGAAGAACCCCTGAATCTGCCCGGCATGCAGATTGACGGCGAGCACTCGGTCGGCGCCAGCCGTTTCGAGCATGTTTGCAACCAGGCGACCGGTGATGGGGACTCTGGGCTGGTCCTTCTTATCGCTCCGGCCATAGGCGTAGAAGGGAACAACTGCCGTGATTCGTCCTGCCGACGCGCGCTTAGCGGCATCAATCATGATGAGAAGTTCCATGATTGATGAATTCACGGGGCTGACAAACGGTTGGACGAGAAACACGTCTCTCATCCGGATGTTTTCCTGATACTGGACGAAGATGTTCTCGTTGGAGAACTCGAACACATCGACCTTGCCAAGAGGCTGTTCGAGGCGCGCGCAGATAGCTTCAGCAAGAGCTGGATGGGCTCGGCCCGAAAAGACTGCCAGATCCGTGTACAGCAAGGTTGCTCCCGAGCGTTCGTGGCCTACCGTCGAGGCTGGAATGTACCACGCTCCGTGACCTCACGATATCTCGATTCCGCCCGCCCAGTACTAAACCCGCGTTGGTGTTCGAATTTCTGCACGGCATTCTCCCGGAAACCACTTCGTTCGAGGAGCAGGCCCGATGCGTTGGTTACTCGCCGCAGCCTCCTTAGCACTCGGCAGAGCCGGGTTCGCAGTGCTTTCATTGGCCCCGAGTTCGTCGATTCCCGGGGAAAGCATCGCCGGTGACGCCGCCGCTGCGTCGCCCCTGACTACGAACAGCTGTTCGAGAGAAAGCGGCCTCGAATTGGGAACCTGGTCGATGGCGGCGAGATACGGCTGCGGCTCGTTTACCCCCTTCGCACCAACGGAGTAGACGTTGACCTGGAAATGCTCATGACCTCCGCCTAGGGCACTTCCACGGCGGCGGCGACGCAGACGGGCGGCCCTGTTGGTCGGCACGACAGCGTCGCTGGGGTACATAGCGCCGGCGAAAGCAACGACGGTGAACCCAACGAGTCTGCAGTGATCCGGGCCGTCTGGGACGTAGGATGCGGGTTGGAAACTCAGTCTCCCACCCAGCCGGTGGCCACAGCCGCGAGCACTACGCAAACAGCGACGCCAACCGAACCCGCCGCCCTCACGGCTCCTCGGACGAGGCCGGGAGTGGCTCCCCCAGTGCCGCAGCGGATGTCCCAACTTGGCCACCTGCCACGGCCACGTCGGCCCCGGTCTCCGAAACGTCGATCGTCGAGCACACCGTGAGCGTTGCCCGCTGAGACACAGCCTCGCTCACAGCACGCACGACGCCGAGGACAGTCTACGAGATCCGGTACCGGACTCCATTAGGGGGCATCAGCAAGGCCTCCGGACTGACGAGTACGGACGGGCTCGTGTCCTGGTTGTGGAAGATCTCCTCCCGAACCCGTCCCGGGACAAGTTCAGTTACGGTGGCCTGCGAGTCCTCGTCCATCACAGTTCCGATAGAAATCACCTGACTGCACTTCCACCCCACAGCCTACCTGCGTTGCGTAGAATGCAGTCCATGGTTATGCGCGTAGTAGTGTCCGGCTCCGGGAAAATGGGCAGGCAGGTGATCGACGCAGTGCGGTCAGCTCCCGATCTCGAGCCGGTTGCCGTGGTCGACGGACTGGCTGAGGACAGTTCCGTCGATGGACTTCCCCTCTACCAGGACGCCGACAAGTGTCTCGAGGAAAACCGGGCCGACGTCGTTGTCGACTTCACGAACGCGAGTTGGACGCCCACCCTAGCCAAAGCCGCTCTGGGTCGTGGAACCAGACTCGTGATTGGGACGACCGGGCTCCCAGAGGACTTTATCGCATGGCTCGAGGCAGAAAGCAGGAACTCAGGAGTGGGTGCCGTCCTCGCTGCCAATTTTGCCGTCGGTGCGGTGCTGATGATGCACTTTGCCAGCCTCGCTGCTCCGTACTTCGATGCCGTCGAGGTCATAGAACTCCACCACGCCGAGAAAGCCGACTCCCCCAGCGGCACCGCCAAGACGACCGCAGAGCTGATGAGAGAGGCCCGGGGATCGGCCTTCGACCACGTCAGATCGGAGCACGAAACGATCGAAGGCGCCCGCGGAGCGGAGTTTGAGGGGGTCGCCATCCACTCAGTACGGCTCCCTGGGCTCGTCGCTCATCAGGAGGTCATCTTCGGGGGACTGGGACAGACACTGGCAGTGAGACATGACAGCATGGGGCGTGATTCGTTCATGCCGGGCGTGCTGATGGCGGCTCGAGAGGTTATGAAGCTGGATCACCTCGTCGTCGGGCTGGACCGGCTTTTGGGCCTGGAGCGGCCTGGGAACTAATCAGGACGGATCAGTTCATGTCCCAAGTCACGTCTCCGTGGAGACCAGAATCGTGGGACTTCGAGGCGAACAGTGCGTACTCCTGCTTACTCGCCCCAATCGTGGTCTTGTCCCCGTGGCCGGGCCAAATCACCGTCTCATCCGGCAACTCGTAGAGAACACCAGTAATCGAACGGAGCTCCTCCTGGAGATCCTCGGCTGAACCGGACCTTCCAGGTCCGCCGGGAAAGAGCGTATCGCCCACGAACGCGTGGCCCTCGAGGGCGAAGGTCGTGCTGCCCGGCGTGTGCCCCGGAACGCTGTGCACTGTGAGGCGCAGTTTACCAATGTGGATTTCCTGACCATCCTCGACAAACACGTCCGCGCCAGAGGATGGAAGCCAGGGCTCCCTGGCATCTGCATAGAGGCGGCAATCGAACGCCTTATTGATAGCCTCGAGCCCGGCAGTGTGGTCCGGGTGCGAATGGGTGAGAAGAACCTTTGCAGGACGCACGCCGCTGGACTCGGCCATGGCAATGCCCCGCTCGGGTTCTCCCGGCGCATCAATGAATGCGGCCTCATTGGTTTCCCGGTCTATAACAAGGTAGATGTTGTTGCCGTAATCGCTGGCCGGGCCATCCACAAAGATGCTCAATCGGCCTTCTCGGAGCTCCTCCATTAATCTCGTCCTCGCTGCTGATCTTGCGGACAGCCTACCGGAAACACGACCACGCTGGAGAGTCCTCAGAAAGAACCCCCCATTGAGCGAGCCCGGCGAGCCTCGGAACCCTGAACGGAGCTCGCGTGGTCGCTGGCCTCGATGGCGACGGAGAGCTGCGCAAGTGATGAGAGCCTGTGCAGGCCTTTCTTGTTCGGCCGCCCGGCTCCAATCTGAGGGAGTGAATTGGCTCGACTTCGTCATCGTCGGCGTGATCGGCCTCATTACCTACCGCGCCTATGCGAACGGGTTCATCAGGGAACTCGTCTCGCTCTCAGCGGTGATCCTGGCGATCCCGGTTGCCGGGATCTTCTTCGATGACCTCTTCCCCAAGATCGAACCAATCGTTGATGACGCCAGGCTGGCTTCGCTCGTCTCCTTCCTCGCCATCTTTCTCGCCGTAATCATTGGCGGCCTGGTGGCGGCTCATCTTCTTCGCGGAGGCGTTCGCCTTCTGAACCTTGGTGCGGTCGACTCCATTGCCGGCGGCACGTTCGGGTTTCTTAAAGGAGTGCTCGTCGTGCAGGCAGTCCTCCTCGCGTGCGTTCTGTTCCCAAAGCCCGACGCCCGCGAGCCGATCGATGAGTCGACCTTGTCTCGTAGGCTGCTTGACGGCTCCCCGATCATCCTGGCGTTCCTCCCGGACAGCTTCGAACGCGACCTCTACGACTTCATGGATAACTTCCGGGAGGTTACCAATAACACAGTCGGGACCCTGGCCAACTGGGAATGAAGCGCACCGGCACCATGTCTTCGTCGTTCCCGGCATAGGAGACCATTGGGAGCGAGGCCGGGTCGGGCTGGCTGTGCAGCGGTCTTTCCACGAAATCGAAGACCCCTCGCAATGCGAGTTTATTCACCGCACACGGTGTTCACGGGATCTTCGCCGAACGGCCACGTATTGGACCCGGCGACAAAGCCCGCTCACTAGCAGGTTCGGATAATACCCCTCGGAGATTCGTGACCAACCGTGACGATTAGCCGATTTGGCGTTGCGCCGCCAAGTCCACATCAGCGCCGATCGCAACTTCAATCCAGACGGCCTGCTTGACGGCGATGCACGGCTCGTTCAGCCTTGGGGAACAATTAAATACTTGCGGTCACACTCTCGGTTCTCCGAGGGGTACGTGGGGGGAAGCCGGTGAGAATCCGGCGCTGTCCCGCAACTGTGAAGTCTGAATCCCAGACCAAGCCAGGTCGCTCCCGTTGTGGTCGCAACCACGAACCTTCGCGAGAAAGGTGACGGTATACTGCTCGATTCCGTTTAACCCGCCCGCCAAGGGCGGGTTTTTTCTCGCCCTGACCTTTCGACGTGATTTCTAAAGGAACTACCTTGTTTCGTCTTGCGCTAACCTCATCGCTGCTCCTCCTAGCTGTCCTCGGAGTTCAGTCGGCCTTCGCTCAGCAGCCACCCCGCACGCTCGAGGCTGCTCGGGCAATCGAGTTCATCCGAGCGAGCCAACAACCTGACGGGGGATTTGGCCCGCTTGGTCAAACCCTGGACGCCGTATTCGCCCTGAGATCAGCAGGTATTGCCCCGGGAAGCGTTGAGGCCGACGGTGCCAACCCGGAGCAATACCTGCTAGCAAACATCGCCGACGCAACGGGCACAGCCAGTATCGCTGCAAAGTCAGCGTTGGGGGCAGCGGCGATGGACCTGGACCCGCGAAACATGGACGGGGTCGATCTCATAGCGGCCATCGAAGTGAGCTTCGACGCGGAAACCGGACTCTACGCGAGCGACGCATTCAACCAGTCAGTCGCCATTGTCGGGCTCGCCTGCACAGGCAACACGGTTCCGGACCAGGCCCTTGAGGCACTCGAAAACATGGCCAACGAGGACGGCGGCTGGGGCTTCGATGGATTCAGCGACCCGGATACAACTGCCATTGCTATCCAGGCGCTGGCCACGGCGGGAGCAGTCGACACACCGGCACTACAAGCCGGAGTAGCCATGATTCAGGCGACCCAACTTGAAGACGGCGGCTGGGGGTTTGGTGAGTCGAACACTTCGTCCACGTCCTACGTTATCCAGGCGTTAATTGCCGTTGGGCACAACCCTGATGGACCCGAATACCGGGCAGCAACCTCGGTGCCACTCGATTACATTGCCAGCCAGCAGGGGCCAGACGGCTCCTTCTCGGGATTCGACAGGGCATTCTCCACAAACCAGGCAGTCCCCGCGCTACTCGGCCGGACGTTTTGTGACTCGCCCGCCACCGTGCTCGGCTCCGTCTCCCTGGAGGACCCGGTACCGCCATCGACCGGCGCCGGATTACATTCGCCCAACGCCGGCGACCGCCTTGGCCTGCTCCTGGCGCTTGGGGTGCTCCTCGCTACTCTCGGCGGATCCGGGCTGATCGCGAAGCTGCGGTGAACACAAAAGCCTGGCTGTGGTGGGCAGCAATGGTTACCGCGATTGCGCTGACGGTAACCAACCTGATCTACCTCGCCGTGGTCGTTCTCTGCGTCATAGCCGTAGGAACCGTGGCCCCCGCTGCGGCGAGTACCGGGGCATTGCGGCCATACCTCCTGGCAGGAGCCGCCATCGTGGTGTTCTCGGCTTTTATCGCTGTTATGAACGGCACGCCCGGCCAGGACACGCTGGTCACCGTTCCCGGGCCGGAGGCACCCTCATGGCTCGGTGGGCTTCGCTTCGGCGGGCCCCTAACGCGAGAGGGACTGGTCGCAGCCGGCACCCGGTCATTGGCAATCCTGGCCATCTTCGGTGCGTTCGCGATCGTCACAACAACGGTCACGCCGGGACGGCTGTTACGAACCACTCCGGCAGCCCTGTTCGAGGCAGGGCTGGTAGTTACCGTCGGACTCGCCCTGTTGCCCGCCACTCTTAACGACCTCAAGCGGCTAAGAGAAGCAGAGGCTCTTCGCGGTCGCCGACTTCGCTGGTGGCGCCTGGCGGGACTGGTGACCCCGGCGGTTCTCGGCGGGCTGGAGCGCTCGATTCGCCTTGTGGAAGCGCTCGAGGCGCGCGGCTTCGGAACGCCAGTTGTGCCTACGGTCGCGTTCTTCGCCGGGGCCGCCTCTCCACCACTCTTGCTGCTGGCCGCCTACCTGTGGATCAGTGGCGGCAACGCCCAACTCGTGGCATTGGTGGCGGGAGCGGTCGGCGCTACGGGAATCGCCTGGTGGCTGCTCGCGGCCGCACGAAGTCACCATATGACCCGTCTCGAAGACGAACCCGGAAGAGGCATCCTCGCTATCACAGCCGTCCTCGCGCTAGTTGCTTCAACATTCTTCATCGCCGCCCGATCAGCCGGCGCGTTCGCCTTCTCCTACGACCCGTTTCTTGATGCCGCCGTACCACCGTTTTCCCTGGTGGGGGCAGCGGCTTGCCTTGTTGTCATGTGGCCTTTCCTGGTGCTTGTTAGGAATGAAACGCCTGCTGAAACGAACCGAGCCATGGGCGCCGGAGGAGCTCTGTGATCGCCAAGACGTCGGGTCTGACATACCGCTATCCGGATTCGGAGACGGACGCCCTCTCCGCTGTTGACGTGAACATCGAAGAAGGGGACTTCGTGCTGCTGACTGGTCCCTCAGCCGGTGGCAAATCTACATTTCTCCGGGCCCTCAACGGCCTAGTCCCGCAGTTCTACGGCGGCCAATACTCCGGCTCCGTCTCCGTCGCCGGACTGGACACAGCTCGAATCCCTGTCTCGCAGGTCGCCGAAGTGGCGGGCCTCGTGTTTCAGGAGCCGGAAACGCAGGCCATAGCTGACATCGTGGCGGAAGACGTCGCCTTCGCGCTTGAGCAGCGGAATATTGAGCGCGCCGAGATTCGCCGCCGCCTGGACCGGGCGCTCGAAGCCGTGCGCGCGACGCACCTCGCCCCCCGGCGCATCGAAACGCTGTCCGGCGGAGAGCGCCAGCGGGTTGCCATCGCAGCCGTCCTTGCGCTCCAACCGTCGTTACTTCTGCTCGATGAACCCACGTCGCAGCTGGACCCGAAAGGAGCGCACCACGTTCTCGAGTCAGTCCAAGACCTCAGGGCTCGTGGCGATATGACCGTCGTCGTGGCAGAGCACCGCTTGGACCGGCTCCTCCCTTCTGTGAACCGCGTATTCGAAATCAGGGACGGCAAGCTAAGAGGGTCGTCTCCCGCTATGGCAGCGAAAACACTGGCATCGACGTCGGCGATTTGCTCGCTGGCAACCAGGCTTGGCCTCGAGCCGTCGCCGCTCGACGCCGACTCCGCCAAGAGCGCTCTTGAGGCGAAGGGCGAACGACCCGTCGTGCAAGCCCGCCAACACTCCTGGAGCGTCGGCAGCAGCGTGCTCTCGATCTCCTCACTCTCGGTTGATTACCCGGGCGTCGAAGCATTGAGGGATGTGTCCCTAGACGTGCGGGAGGGTGAAATCATCGCACTCGTTGGGCCCAACGGCAGCGGGAAGAGCACCCTCTTTCGTGCCATCGCGGGCCTCGCGGGACCGAGTGCCGGACAAATCGAATTCCGTGGACGGAAAGTGCCGGACGACATCCCTGCTCGGACGTCAGTGGCGGGGTTCTGTCCACAAGACCCTGCGGTGGTGATTCGACATTCGACGGTGAACGATGAGCTCCAAGCCACCCTACGATCTCGTGGATCCAGCACTCCCATTACCGACGCCCTCAAAGCGTGGCGCGTCGCAGGGTTGGCCGAGCTGAATCCGCGCGACCTGAGCGCCGGGCAACGGCAGCGGGTAGCGACCGCCGCGATGCTCGCTCACAACCCGCCCGTCTGGATGATGGACGAGCCAACGCGAGGCGCGGACAGCCCAACGAAGGTATGGCTCACGGAGATATTGACCGCGCACGCGCGCTCCGGCGGAGCGGCACTGGTTGCAACTCATGATGTCGAAGCCGCTGCCCGATTTGCGACCCGCGTTGTGGGTCTCCGGGCCGGAAGC
The DNA here is from genome assembly GCA_036010925.1 of Dehalococcoidia bacterium. Lineage (GTDB taxonomy): Bacteria > Chloroflexota > Dehalococcoidia > Tepidiformales > Tepidiformaceae > DASCML01. Next base: position 10,180 of record DASCML010000047.1, read on the forward strand.
ATCGAATTCGACTTGCCAGTGCGGGAGGCCCTGGGCTCGTCGGGACCGCTGCCGACAGTGGCCGCTCAGGTCGTACCCGGCGCACTGCTCGCCGAGGAGGTCTCCTGGTGAGAACTTCCGGCCTCGTCGCGGTGCCGCTCGTCGCCCTGGTACTTATCTTCGTCACGCCGACCGCGGTCGGCGCGGATGGGGAAGCAGGACTGGTGGTGCAGCACGGCGACGGATCTATCGATGCCTACTGCATCGTCTTCGATGGCAGTGGCATTGACGGCGAGGACCTCCTCAAGAGGGCTGGAGTTCCCTATGAGCACGTGGGAGAGCTTGTGTGTTCGGTCGGTACCACGCCGGGAGAGGGGTGCCGGGGAGCGTCCAGTTTCGAATCATGCACTTGCGAGTGCAGGTCCGGCGGCGACAGCTGCGTGTACTGGTCCTACTTCACCAGGCGCTACGGAGAGCCGTGGGTCTATTCGATTGTGGGGTTCAGCGGTCAGACGGCGGGGAACGGTGACCTGCAGGCCTGGAGGTGGGGGCCAGGGGGACCTTCGTCTGCCCCATCGCCCGCAGACGTCACGTTTGAGCAGGTCTGCGGCCATCCGCCTGAATTCGATTCTCCCCAGGCAGCACAGACGACCGCTCCGCCTGCAACACGGCCTCCATCTCCCACCGTGGAGGCCACGGCGATCCCAGAGCAGGCACTTCCGTCGCCAACCGCAGCGGTCAACGAGGAGGCTCCTTCGCCGATCGTGACGTTCACTCGCCCGGCCGCTACCCGGGCGGCTGGCGGGACGCCTGTCGAAGCGGGAGGTTCTCAGCAGCAACCGGCAGCCGCCGACTCGACTGGGGACGGCGGCGACTGGACGGCCCTGATTCGATTCGCCGGGATCGCATTTGCGCTGGCTCTCATAATCGCCTGGAGCATTTGGAGGACTCGTCGCCGTGGCCGCTAATGCAATCACAACGGCAACCGACTCCGCCTGGAGACGAGCCTCGCTGCGATGGCCGATCCTGCTGGTGCTCAACCTGGTCGGCGTTGGGACGTATATCTACCCGTTCGTGGTAGCCGGGGCATTGGAGCCATCGAGCCGGTGGTATGAGCACCGCGGCGACGGGCCGCTGCTGATGGCAGCTGTCGCTGCCCTCGGGCTCGCGCTGCTCCTCGCAGAGCTAACCGGTGGTCGCCTGAACACGAAGTCCCTGGCAGTCCTCGCAGTGCTGGCGACAACGGCCGCAGCACTTCGGACCATTACCCTCCCGGCCGGGGCAAACCTCTACTTCTTCCTGGTAATTCTCGGAGGCTGGGTGTTCGGTGCCCGGCTCGGGTTCCTGCTCGGAACTCTAAGCTTCGTCCTCAGTGCCATCATTACGGGTGGGCTCGGCCCCTGGCTCCCGTTCCAGGTGTTCGCCGCAGGATGGGTAGGTATGACCGCGGGAGCCCTGGGAAACCTGGTTGGGAACCTCGGCGTCGGCTCGCGCTGGGAGCGCGTGATCATCGTTGTCTTTGGATTCGCCTGGGGAATCGCTTATGGGATGATTGTGAACCTCTGGTTCTGGCCGTTCTGGATCGGCGGACCCGATATGACCTTCGACCCGGCAGCCGGGCTCGTGGACAATGTTCGACGCTATTTCAACTTCTATTTCCTTGCCAGCGCAGGCTGGGATCTGATGAGAGCTTGCTGCAACGCCGTTGCGCTGGCAGCCCTCGGTGGTCCCCTTCTGGAAGGACTACGGCAATTTCATCGGCGCTTCGGCTGGGAAATCCGCTAGAGGAGTTGCGAAGCGCAAGTTTGAAGGCCACCATCCGGTTAAATGCGCCTTCCAAGAATCTACGTTCCATCCCCACTCCGACCCGGGCCAATCGCCTTGAGCAAGGACCAGGCCAAGCGCTTGGCCGCAGTTCGGCGGCTTGAGCAAGGAGACGACTTCCTGGCCTTCTCTGGTGACGGCCGTGAATGGCGCGCATCGGTCAGGACAGCGACGAAGATCTCGCTCACTGCGGAGCTCGTAGAAGTAGTGCGGCAGGAGGCACTTCCAGTGATGACCCTTGAATTGTGGATCGGACTGGTCCGGCCTTCCCGGTTCGACTGGGCCTTCGAAAAGTGCACTGAGGCTGGGGTCGACGTTCTCAGGCCTCTCACTTCCGAACACTCAGCCCGCGGAGCAACCGCTTCGGCCACCAGGATCGAGAGATGGGAGCGGCTTGCGATCGAGGCTTCGGAGCAGTGCGGGCGACTCTTCCTTCCGGTCGTTCAACCTTCAGCCGGCCTCGAAACGCTGATTTCCCGTCAGACGGCGAACGTGGTCATTTGCGATCCTGACGGCCAGCGTTGGGACGATCTAAGAGCTCGACTCCCAGAGCGCGGGACCGTAGCGGTTGCCGTCGGACCCGAGGGAGGCTTCTCACCATCGGAGGTCTCAAGGGCAGTTGGCAGCGGGGCCCTGCTCGTATCTCTCGGGCCGAACATACTTCGCACAGAAACCGCCGCTGTTGCCGCAACGGTCCTGGCCCGCGGGAGTTCGAACTCGAGCACTCCGGTTCGATAGATTCGCCCATTCTCCGGTCGTCATCTTCGGCGATAGCATTGAAAACCTCACGGGGGTTACCCATGACAGATCCGTGGATCATCACACTCGGCCTTGCTGGCGTAGTCGCGCTCGTCGCGATGAACGCTCTCTTTGTCGCAGCCGAGTTCGCCTACGTCGGCGCACGCAGAACGCGAATCGAGCAGCTTGCCCAGGAAGGAAGAGGTCGCGCCCGCCTGCTGCTTTCCTCGCTCGGTGAGCTCGACTCGTACATTGCGACCACCCAGCTGGGCATCACCCTAGCAAGCATCGGCCTTGGGTGGCTCGGTGAGCCGCTCCTGGCCAATCTCATTGAGCCTCCAGCGGAGGCCGTACTCGGTGGGTGGGCTAGCGAAGCCGCTTCTCATGCTATCGGAACCGCCATTGCGTTCGGACTTATCACAGCGGTCCTGATCATCTTCGGCGAACTCGCACCGAAGTCCCTCGCCCTTGCTCGAGCGGAGAGCGTAGCGCTCGCTGTGGTCGTGCCCGTGGCCCTCTTCCGCACGGTGTTCCGCCCATTCGTCTGGGCGATGAACACAGCCGGCCTCGCCGTCGTCCGGGCGGTGGGCGTGCAGCCGACCCGGGAGCACGACGAGTACCTCGATCCTGAAGAGCTCGAAATCGTCATCGAATCAAGTGCGCGTGCGGGTCTGCTTTCCACCTCAGAACTCCTCATGGCCAGGAGAGCACTTCAGTTAAGCGCGATCCAAGCCGACCAAATCATGGTTCCGCGGACGGAAGTCGTGGCAATAGACGTAGATGCGACGCTTGAGGAGCTCTTCGAGACAGTGGAGGCCTCCAAACACACCCGCTATCCGGTATACCGCGACACGCTCGACAACATCGTCGGGGTGCTCGAAATCCCTTCCCTGCTACCTGTGGCTCGTAAAGGTGGATCCGACTGGCAAGCGAAAATGGGTCCGGCGCCGGCGATTCCAGAGACCGTCAGCGTCGAAGTTGCGGTGGCGGAAATGCGGGCGAGGGGATCCCGGCTGTTGGTCCTGGTCGATGAGCATGGCGGCACAAGCGGAATCCTTACTTCGGACGAAGTTCTTCATCGCCTGCTCGGAAGGTGGCTCAGCAGCTTTGATCATGAAAGGGCCCCAATTCGGGCCCTTTCGTCCGGTCACTTCCTGATGAGCGGACTCACACTGATAAAGGACGCCGAGGACGCCACCGGGATGGAACTCAACGAGGAAGGTTACGACACGGTGGGCGGCCTCATGATGGCTCACCTGGGCCAAATCCCGAAAGTCGGTGACAGGGTGGAGCTACCCGGGTGGGAGTTCCGTGTGACGGTGATGGACGGCCGACGCGTGGCGAGAATTCTCCTGATGAAGCAGCCCGAGTCCGCGGTCAGGTGAACCGCCCGGACAGGCCGGTCAGGATCCGCTTAGAACCGTCCGCAGAGCGTCGCAAACTTCGTCGACCTCAGCGTCCGTCATAGAAGGAAATATTGGCAGGCTGACCGTTCCCCGAAAGATCCTTTCTGCCACGGGGAAGTCTCCTTCCTTCCATCTTCCAAGTTCTTTGTAGGCAGAGAACGTGTGCACCGGGATGAAGTGCACAGAAGTTTGGATCCCGGCTTCGGCGAGGCCGCGAATGACATCCTCCCGGGTCGCACCGGCTTCGTCTTTCACCCTGACTGCAAAAAGATGCCACGCTTGCCTGTGGCCCGGGCTCGCCCCGGGAAGTACGAGTCGCTCCTCGTCGGCCAGGTTCGAGATGTAGCGTTTCGCGACTCTCGTACGCTCGGTGGTCATATCATCGATCCTCGCGAGCTGACGGCGCCCCAGGGCGGCGGCCATGTCGGACAGGTTGTCCTTGAAACCAAACTCAGTGATGTCGTATCGCCAGGAGGCGCCGGCATCGTAACGCTTCCAGGCGTCGCGGCTCATCCCATGGAGCGTGAGTGTGCGCACCTTCTCGGTTAATCCAGAGTCGTTCGTTGCGAGCGCGCCACCCTCACCGGTGGTCATGTTTTTCGTGGCATAGAAGCTGAACGCCGCAGCGTCACCAACGGTTCCGATTTTTCGCCCATTGTACTCAGAGCCGATCGCGTGGGCGGCGTCTTCAAGGATCTTCGCTCCCGACCGCGCGCCGATGTCCACTATGGCATCCATATCGCAGGGGTTCCCGCCGATATGCACCGGGAGGATGGCGCGAGTCCGAGGAGTCACCGCAGCTGCGATCGTTTCGGGGTCAATGTTGGCGTCTTCCTCCCGCACGTCTGCGAAGACCGGGGTGGCACCGGTGTGAACGATGACTGTCGCGGTTGCAGCGAACGTGTACGGGGTGGTGATTACCTCATCACCGGGACCGATTCCCCAGCCCCGAAGTGCGAGATGCAAAGCCGCAGTGCACGAGTTGACGACATTCACATGCTCGACGCCACAGTACTCAGCCAGCTCCCGTTCGAAGGCCGCCAGGTTCGGTCCGCTGGTAAGCCAGCCACTTCTCAAGGCACCGGCGACCGCTTCAACATCGTCCTCGGTTATCGAGGGCTTGAAGAAAGGAATCCGAAATTCCGCCATCTCGGTAGAGTAGCGCTCCCGCGTTTACGGTCGCGAATACAGCAACCGTCGCACTCGCTGTGAGCTACACTCGAGCGGTGACCGAACAGGCACCGGCAGTACAGAAGCGATTCGAAGCTGAACGGAGGCGATCGGCATTCATCGCCCTCTTAGCCGGCGGGGGCGCCGGGATTATCGCTGCGGACATGTGGATCGCACCGTGGCTCGGTATCCCGGGAGGGATCGTTGCGGGACTTTGCGCGTTCGGGATCGTGTACACGTACGAATCCGTGATGTGGAGGAGGCACCATGGGCGCTAGCGGGGAACATCAACTGAGCCATCTCGACGAGAAGGGTTCTGCAAGAATGGTAGATGTCACGGCCAAGGACGACACGAACCGTACGGCGAAAGCGGAAGCCCTGGTGCACATGCTTCCGGCAACGATGGACCTGATCCGCTCGGACCAGGTTCCAAAAGGTGACGTGTACGCGGTGGCGCGGATAGCAGGCATCATGGCGGCCAAGCGCACCAGCGAGCTCATCCCGATGTGCCATCCGCTCGCGATCACGAGCATTGCTGTCAACGTCGCTCCGCTCAATGAAACGACGATGCGGATCGAGGCTACTGTCCGCACTTCTGGAAAGACGGGGGTGGAGATGGAAGCGCTGACGGCCGCTTCTGTCGCAGCGCTTACTGTTTACGACATGTGTAAGGCGGTTGATAGAGGTATGCGTGTCACAAACGTGCGCCTCCTGGAGAAAGCAGGTGGGAAATCCGGGCATTGGGTGGCCGACGGTCAGCGCGGTTCCTAAGCGCCCCTGGCGCTAGCATGAAGCCATGGAGATAACCTGGCTGGGACGCAGCTGTTTCCGCATGAGAGGCCGCGGTGGAGCGGTCGTTACTGACCCCTATCCACCGAATAGCGGCTACAAGCTCGGCAAGCCCTCCGCCGACATCGTCACGGTCTGTCGACATGACGAACCGGGATACAGTTTCACGGACGGCGTAGCGAGCGAGGCACGCGTTCTCGACGCCCCGGGCGAGTATGAGATCGGTGGAATACTCGTCCGCGGCGTGGCGACCAGGCAGTCAGACGGCTCGCGCAACGTAATCTTCGTCTGCGAGCTGGATGGCGTCCGAGTCGGACACCTGGGCCTTCTTCAGGAGGCTCCCAGCGTGGTCGTCCTCAACCAGCTCGAGGATGTGGACGTCTTGCTCCTCCCGATCGGCGGCTACAACGCGCTCTCTGCCACCCTCGCGCAGGATGTCATGACCAGCGTCGACCCACCGATAGTCATCCCGATGAATTACGGCACAGCCCAAGAGAAGCTCCCGCTCGAGCCCCTGGACAAATTTCTGCGTGAGGTTGGCTCGAGGCCCGAGCCCCAACCCAAGCTGAGCGTATCGCGGAGCTCCCTCCCTTCTGAGCTGGCACTCCAGGTTTTGCTGCTCAAACAGTAGCCGGCTGCACCCCCTCCCCAGGGCTTCCCGGCATCCTTGGAAGTACGAGTTCTAGTAGACTTTCCGGCGGAGAGGTGTCCGAGTGGTTTATGGTGCCGCTCTCGAAAAGCGGTGTGCAGCAATGCACCGGGAGTTCGAATCTCCCCCTCTCCGCCAGCCATTCCCACAGCCATCTTGCCAACTCCGCTTTCCGCGCCCCGCAAGGCGCCCAGAAAGGTGAAGTCCCGCCCAGCCCCATTCCTCAAATGGGCAGGGGGGAAAGGCCCTCTCGCCTCCCAAATCCTCGGGAAGATGCCGAAGGGGGCCCGCACCTACCACGAGCCGTTCGTTGGCGGTGGGGCCGTGTTCTTCGCGTTCCGTGCCTCCGGTTCCAGCGGGCCGGCGTTTCTGAACGATGCCAACGCGCAGCTCATGGAGTGTTATCGGACTGTCAGGGACTCCCTCTCGGATGTGATCGGGGCATTGACGTTTCTGAGCGACCAATACCTCGCCCGAGAGGGCAGCGCACGGGCCGACTTTTACTACGAGCAGCGGGGCCAAGAACCAAACGAACCGGTCAAACGAACCGCCAGGTTCATCTTTCTGAATCGGACTGCTTATAACGGGCTTTATCGGGTCAATGCTGCCGGACGCTTCAACGTCCCTCACGGTCGCTACAAGCAGCCGCGAATAGTCGATGTCGAGAGGTTGGAAGAGGCATCAAAGGCACTCAGGAATTGCAGACTGCGCGGCGACGACTTCGAGGAAGCATGTAGACGGGCGGAGCCTGGCGATTTCGTCTACCTTGACCCGCCTTATCAGCCACTGACCGCCACTTCCCGGTTCACATCGTATACAGCTGCCAGCTTCGGACCGTCAGACCAGGAGCGGCTCGCTGGAGCATTCAAGAATCTCACCAACCGACGGGTCACGGCCGTTCTTTCAAATTCCGACCACGAGACCATTCTTGATCTCTACGAGGGCCTTGGATATGAAATCCAGCGAGTTTCGATGGCACGTTCGATCAACTCAAAGGGGAATCGTAGAAATCCGATCCGGGAGTTGCTCGTCAGCAACATCGATGCCGTGGGCTAGCATTCAAACCGATTAGCCGGCCGAATCGGTTCCGCTGGAAGCGAGGTTGGTATTCAGAAGCTCCGAGAGCGACCTCCCCGTTGCCTCGGCCACAGCATCAACGCCTCTTCGAAGGCCTCTCGGTTGCGTCCTGAAGGTAATCTGAAGCTGCTAGCTTTGCGCACTACCGCGTGCCCATGGAGTGCCGATTGTCTTGAGAGGGAGAACTGATCTTGTCGACACAGGCTGCCGCGAGCGGCAATTCGATTTCCGACTCTCGCATGAAGCGGTTCGTAAAGTTGTTGGGCGTGGGCCTCTGGATGACCGTCCTGGGATTCGTAGGCGCCATTGCCGTCTCGAACCCGTCCCCAGGCAACACCGCGCTGGCCGTAGTGTTCGGACTTCTGTTCGTTGCGACCAACCTGCAGTTCTGGCTCCAACGTTCGACTGGCCATCATCGCTGGCAGAGTGTCTCTGCCCGTCTCGGTTACAGCTCCTTTATAGACGAGGACATCACCCTGCCCAACAGGAATTACCTGCTGAGTGAGATTCGCAGGGAGATCTCAAAGGCAGCGGCGCATGGTGTGTCTTTCGCGCTCGTACAGGTGTCCGGCCATAAGTTTTCCGCAATCCGCAAGCGCCGTGGCGACGAATTCGCCGACCGTGCGCTCAACTCACTCGTTGGCCTCCTGCGCCGCGTGACAGGTGACACGGATTTTCTCGCTTATGTAGATGCCGCCACCTTCGTCGTGTTAATAGTCGACGCTACCCGGGAGGACGCGAATAACTTTCTCCGCAAGATTCCGGGCTGGCTGTTCATCAGCGACGGACACCAGATGCTCGACATCCCGATACTGGCCCGCATCTACATCTACGACTCGGAGTTGATGTACTCCACCGACGTGCTGCGAGAGCTCGAAGAGAGCAAGGCACTCGTACGCGAACGGCGCGAGCACATGAACACCGCCTAGCTCCGTTTTCAAACATCCCCGACGCGGCTTCCCTTTAAACTAGCGAGCGTGGCTCGGCTTAAAGCGCGTGAATTCCTCTTCCAGGCCGAAGACCGCGCCATCACGCTTCTGGGGGAAGTCACGCCCCCCGAGCGCCGTGTCATGTGGACGACTCTTCAGTACCACTACGGTGAGCCCTGGATCCACTACGAACTGCAGCCCCATGTCGGGCGGCAGATGGTCGAGATCGGGCTTCACTTCGAAGGTGCAGCAGAGCAGAACGAGCGAGCGGCGTCCCTGGTTGCTCACCACGCTGGCACTTTGCTCGCAAGCCTTGGTCCCAATTGGGAGCTGGAGGAGTGGACGAACAGCTGGCGCCGACTTCACCGTACGCTGCGATTCAAGTTTCTGAACCCGGACCTTGCTGAGGAGGCCGCTGAGGCATTCGCAGTTCTCGTGACGGAGACTTCGCCCATCCTTTCCACTTCCGACCTTCTCAGCGAACCATCAGCGACGGTTCGCTCGTCGGCACCGTTTCGGCGGCGCCAGCGAGGAGGTCGGCAACCAGGCCCACGTCGCTAGGAATACGAAGGCGGTCTGCGCCGATGCGCTAATCCCGCCAGCGCTACCAGGAAGCCGAATGCAAAACCGCCAATGTGGGCGAACCAGGCGATCCCAGCGTCAGCCCCAGCTGCGTTGTTAATGGTCGCGATCCCAGCAAGCAGATTCTGGACAAACCAGAATCCGATAAGGAGCACAGCGGGGACCGGGATAGGAATGAATATAAAAAAGAGGAGGGCCACCGTTACGGTGGCACGCGGGAAGTACCAGAGATAAGCGCCGAGCACGGCCGCCACAGCGCCACTGGCCCCTACTGTTGGCACCACGGAATTCGGATCAGCAATCGTCTGGGCGAGGCTCGCTGCCGCGCCTCCTAACAAATAAAACAGGAGAAACACCATGTGTCCGAGTCGGTCCTCGACGTTATCGCCGAACACCCAGAGGAACAGCATATTTCCGATAAGGTGCATCCAGCCCGCGTGTATGAACACGGCGGTGAAGAGCGACGCCACCACGATG
>DASCML010000048.1:0-8219 GCA_036010925.1 Dehalococcoidia bacterium
TGTTTGCCTTCCCCGTTCTCCAGATCCTGCCGGTCTTCGCAGCAGAGGTGTTCGAATGGGAAGACATCGGACTCGGAATACTGGCTTCAAGCGGGGGCATCGGGGGTTTGACGGGCGCCCTCATCGCGGCAAACCTGGACGACAACGAACGGAAGGGAAGGGTGATGCTGTCCGGCGCGTTCGTCATGGCCGCCGCATTCATTGCGTTCGCCCTGATGCCGTTCTTCTGGCTGGCCGCTGTACTCCTAGCAGTCGGTAGCGCAGGCCAGATGCTCTTCATGACCACTAACAACGCAACGATCCAGGCGAAGGTGCCGGATGAATACCGCGGACGTGTCATGTCGATGCTCATGATGTCGTTTGGCATCATGCCGCTCGGAGTCCTGCCGGTGACGATCGGTGCCGACGCGTTTGGCGTCTCACTGGCGGTAGCGATCTCGTCAACGGTTCTTCTTGTCCTGTTGATGCTGGTTACTACACTGAGCACTCGTCTTTGGAACCTCAGGGTCCGGCCTTTCGAGCAGGTGGAGCTCTCACCCGTTCAGGCCGCCCAGTTGGTCGAGGACGGGCAGATCACAAAAGAAGAAGCGGTCCGGCTCACCGGAAGAGCCGAACTTCCCGGCCCGGTCGAGGGCGGGTAGTTCGTCCGGAACTATCGCGCATGCAAACGTCGGCATCTCGACACTGTTCGTCCTCCGGTGAACCGTCTTTGACGGGGGAAAAGAGGGTGAAGAGCTGCAATAGCGTCGCTCCGTGAGCTCGGCCTCGCACCCCCGGATTAGCTTGAACAGGCCGGGTCGGTTGGGTAAATCCCTTGTTGTCGCACTCATCGAAACGGGCCATGATCTAGGGGCAATCTCAGCCCGCAATCTTGAGTCCACTCAGTGCGCCACCACCATGATTGGCACGCTGTGTCCGCCGTGATGTCGGCCAAATCGATACTCGATGATCACGACCTGGTATTCATCACGGTTCCAGGCGCCACCATCTCGGAAGTTGCCCAGACCGTTTCCTGGCAGCCCCATCGCCAAGTGTTTCATTGCAGCAGCGCCAGGGATCTCAGCATCTGAGAGCGGCGACCGCCGCTGGTGTGACAGTCGGCTGCCTGCATCCCCTCCGGTCGTTCCCGTACATCCCACTCCGGAGCTAGGACGCTTCCGGGGGATCTCCTGCAGTATCGAGGTGCCTGAAGAACTTGCAAAACAACTCGTCGCCATGACGATCCAGCGGCGAGCTCGGCAGGGGCGATATCTCGAAGTTCTCACCGCACCTTAGTTGGGACGAAATCAACGGGGCTGCAGCCGCAGAGCTCCATCGAGGCGGATGGTCTCGCCGTTGATCATTGAGTTTTCGATGATGCTGCAGGCGAGGTGGGCGTACTCCTCTGGCTTTCCCAGTCGGGCCGGGAACGGAGTGACATCGCCGAGTGCCTTCCGCACCGGCTCGGGAAGACCCATCAGCATCGGTGTGAGGAAGAGCCCGGGTGCGATAGTGTTGTTACGAATGCCATCGCGGGCCAGATCACGAGCAACCGGGAGAGTCATTCCCACCACTCCGCCCTTGGATGCCGAGTACGCAGCCTGGCCTATCTGACCCTCGAAAGCGGCAACCGACGCGGTGTTAATGATCACCCCCCGCTCGCCGTTATCGTTGGGCTCATTCTTCCCCATCGTGGCTGCCGCCAGTCGGATCACGTTGAAGGTGCCAATCAAGTTGATGTTGACCGTGCGACTAAAGGCCTCGAGGCTGGCTGGGCCTTCGCGACCGACGGTCTTCTCAGCACTCGCGACACCCGCACAGTTGATAACAACATGAGGGCCTCCGTGGGTTTTGGCCGCAGCTGCAACGGCCGCGGCGACCTGCTCGGCGCTTGTTACATCGGCCTCGGCGGCAAGGCCACCGAGGTCCGCTGCCACCGATGCAGCCTGCGAGTTGGGCAGGTCCAAAATCGTAACCTTGGCTCCCCGGGATGCAAGCTCGCGAGCAGTGGCCTCGCCCAGTCCCGAGCCTCCGCCGGTCACGAGAGCGCTGAGTCCTTTAATGTTCATCGAGCCCTCCACTCATTAGCTGATGATCGTTCTACCATGCGTCAGCCCAGAGGGCACTCCCGGCTCCCTTATATGAATCGGGCCCGACGGAAGACGAGCGCGTGCATTGGGGAGTTCAAACGAGGTATGGTGCCGGTCAGCGCAGAAGCTTTCTCAATCAAAGCCGGAGGTCAGGAATGGAGATCAAGCGAGGACAGGTTGCTGTCGTAACTGGAGGCGGAAGTGGTATCGGACGCGGTATCTCATTGGCCGCCGCCGACGAGGGCATGAACGTCGTCGTTGCGGATATCGAGGAGGCAGCCGCAGAAAGGGTGGCTGAAGAAGTTCGGGCGAAAGGCGGCCAGGCGATCGCCAGTCAGACCGACGTGACAAGCCTAGAGGACGTAAAGGAAACTGCGGACCGCGCATTCTCGGAATTCGACTCAGTTCACCTTCTCTGCAACAACGCTGGCGTCTCGACGTTCAAGCCGATGGTCGAGCAGACCCCGGATGACTGGCGCTGGGTCCTTAGTGTGAACCTGGACGGGGTCGTCAACGGCATCCTAGCGTTCCTCCCGAGATTGGTGGAGCAAAGCGACGAGTCCCACATTGTGAGTACGGCTTCGACGGCAGGACTGATACCTATACCCGAACTTGGAATCGGCCCATACACCGCTTCGAAGTACGCGATCGTAGGAATCTCGGAGAAGCTGCGCGGCGAGGTCGACGGTAACGGCATCGGCGTATCCGTGCTTTGTCCCGGAGGCGTCAGAACCAACTTGATGACATCCGAGAGGAACCGTCCCACCGAACTCGGCGGTACGGGCAAGGCTTCCGAGAACATTCTCGCTGGGGGTAAGGACCCGTTAGAAGTAGGGCGTCTCGTGCTCGCCGGCGTGAAGGCCAACCAGGCTTACATGTTCACTGATCTAACGATTGAGGATGCCGTTGAGGCGAGGTTTAAGGCGATCAAGGCTGGCTTTGCCGCGACGCGAGAGCTGCTAGAGAAGGGCGTCTGAGCTTCAAGCTCGCCGATTTCCGCCGGAATATCCCAGCGCCATCGGGCACCAGCTTGTCTTAAGAGCCCATCGAGCCCGGGGCATTGTTCAGCAGTTTCACATTGACCGGGATTGCGCTCATCATCGGAATTCCGGTGTATGGGTCGTAATCCCGATCGTTAAACATCAGCCGCCCCGTATGGCTCCCCTTGGTAAGGACCATCCCGTCCTCGTCCGGGGGGCCACCCCAAGCATGAGCCATTGAAATCACTCCGCTGGCGACGTCCGCCGCCTCCTCAACAACACCGGGAATGCTGGCACGGGCCGACGAGATCTCGATGATGTCTCCATCCTTGAGTCCTAGTGCCCGGCAGTCCACAGGGTTCATGTAGGCGGGGTTGTAGGTGTACTTCTTCGTTAGCTCCGTGAGGTCCTGGCCGGACGAGTTATAAACCTCGACCATTCGTCGGCTCACCAGGCGGTGCGTGAACTCCTCTCCCGGTCTATATCCACCACCCTCCGTGAGCGGTTCGGCTCGGATATCCCCGAGTTCACCGACCATAACGTCGTTACCAATATCGAGCTGCGGGGCCATCCCTGCAACACGAGGCATAACCTTGATGGCCGAGTCCTCGAATATATGGCCGTGGGGATACTTCTTCACCTCGCTAAGCGGTATCCGCGAACCAGCGCAGAGGTATTCGAGCATCTCATCGCTCGAAGGCCTGGTCTCCATGTTCACCTCGGTGCCGGCAACCCTCAGCTGGAAGCCCATTCGCTTGCCAAGCCCCCAGAAGAACTCCCATTCCTCGATTACGTCCGAGCCAGACGGTGGGGAAACTACCGTCGGCGCGTACATCGCGTAGGGCTCTGGATAGCCGGTTGACGCCCCAACATTCTCGTTTGGCCTCGTGACGCTCGGTGCCTCGAGCGAAAGCTTCGGGGCAATCACGTAATCAGCTCGCTTGGCGGTTTCGGACATCTTGATATCGACTGTCACGAGCAAATCCAGACTTTCGAGTGCTTCGAGCGTCTTTAGCTGGTCGGGCCAGGCAGCAACCGGGTTGCCGCCAAGCGAAAAGAGAGCCCGGATCTGGCCCTCCCCCGGCATCAGAATCTCGTCCTGGATCGCACCGGTCGGCAAACCCGCGACTGTTCCGCCAAGGTTTCTCACACGCAACTTCTCCCCGATGCCCCAGGCTGGAGCGGGGGGCGTCGCCTGAGCGCGGAACTCTTTCTGGGGAAGAAGTACGTAGGGATTAGGAACCTGCTCACCCTCCCGCAGCCAGCGGCCGCAGAGGGAGTTGATCGCCTGGACAAGGTATTCGGTCAGATTCCCTCGCGGGGACATGTTCGGCCCGGTGCCGGCCGTGACGCACCCGCGCCGGCCGCTCGCGAAGATTCGTGCCGCTTTGACCACGTGTCCTGCGGGCACACCGGTGCGCTGTTCGACGTATTCCGGCGTGAATTCGCTGACCGCCTCTTTGAGTTCTTCGAAGCCGGCGACATTCGCCGATATGAAGTCTCCGTCGTACAGGCCTTCCTCGTAAATGACGCGGATGATCCCGGCCAGCAAGGCGGGATCCTCGCCTGGTTTAACCTGGAGGTGGAGGTCGGAGCGCTCTGCGCATTCGCTCCTTCTGGGATCGATCACTACGAGCTTGAGCCCTCGCCGCTTGGCGTCGGTGAGCCGCTTCCACGGGTTGAAATGTGGGATGCCCCCCCACATCGAAACTACGGGGTTGGCGCCAACTAGCATCCAAACGTCCGCGTCCCCGAACATCTGGGGACCACCACCCCACTTCCCGTGAAGGTTCCAGGCAACAGCTTTGCCGGGCTGGTCGATAGCACCGGAGGAGAAGCTCATCGGCGACCCGAGTGACTTCAGCCAGGCTCCCGCCGCGGCCCCGCTGAGCGGATAATGAAACCCGAAGGTACCCGAGTAGAGCGCGACGGCACGTGGTCCGTGCTCGCGGACGATTTTTGTGACCTCCCCGGCGATTTCGTCCATTGCCGTTTCGCTGGCGATGTCCGAATAGGAGCCATCAGCCTGCCTTTTCTGTGAGTGGAACAGGCGATCGGGGTGATAGTGCTGCGCTGGCAGTTGCCGGCCTTTGAGACACGTATACCCGTGATACATAGGGTTTTCCGAGTCTCCCGTGATCTTGACGGCCCGTCCGTTCTCTATATCAACTTTGATTCCGCAAAAGGCGTGGCAGAAGCGGCAAAAAGACGTCTTGGTCTCCACTGTGGTCCCTCCCCCAGCACTCATCCTCACGAGTTTGGAGTGCCTCCTCGGCTGTAGGCCGCATCATGCTACACCGCAAGGCGTACGTGGGGGCTGTTCTTTTCAATACACCAGCCAACACCGCTAGCCCCCCGCCGGCTGGGGGGCATCAGAGCCGGGCGGTGCCGCCGCGGACAACTTCCTAAGGTTCGACGATGCGGCGAACAGGAACCCGACGAATGCACTCACCGACAGCCCGCCCAATGCAACCGTCCAGGGAGTCCCAATAAGTTCTGCGGCGGCGCCGGCGACGAACCCGCCCACCGCAGCCAGGAACCATGTCATGGACCAAATCCCCATCACACGTCCACGCAGGTAATCAGGGACCAAGACCTGGAGGGTCATCATCCCTATGTTCAGGTACACCGACGAAGCGAAACCAGCCGTGAACAGTAGCACCATGGAGAGCGGAAGCCAGCGGGTGGCGGCGAAGGCGGCTATCAACAGGCCGAAGAGCGCCGCACCGACAAGCATGGCCGGGCCGCTTCGCTCTCTGGTCCCGATCTTGACAATGGCAACGGTGCCGAGCAGGGCGCCCACGCCGGCGGCTGCTTCCATGAATCCAAATCCCGTCGAGCCGACTTCAAGTATGTCGTCCGCAATGATCGGAAGTAGAGTCTGGTAAGACATTCCGAACACAGATGTGAAGAACGACAGTCCAATGACGGCAAGGAACAGCCGCTCGGAAAAGATGTATTGGACGCCCTCCATCATGCCCCCGGTTTGATGACCGGGATCGCGCTCGAGCGGAGCCAAGCGGAGCGTGAACAGGAGGACGGTGGAAATCGCATAGCCGGCCGCGGTAACCAAGAATGCGTGGCCGGTCCCGACGACAGCGATGAGAACCCCAGCCAATGCGGGCCCGAGAATTCGCATGCTGTTCCAGATCGCGCTGTTGGCCGCGACAGCGCTCACCATCGAGCGCATTTCAACCAGGCGGGGCAGAATCGCGCTCTGCGCCGGCGTCGCAAGGGCCATCAGGGACCCGTTGACGACCGACCAGACGATGACCATCCAGAGCTCAACAGCGCCGACCACGACGAACAGGGCGATCAGTAGTGTCCCCAATGTGATCGAAGCCTGGCTGGTCACCAACAGTCGACGGTGGTCCATCCGGTCGGCCAAGACGCCTGCGGGCATGCTCAGTGTGATCGTTGGGATGGCGTTGGCCAGACCAACAACGCCGAGCCAGAGAGGCGAGCGGTCCAGTTCGACTGCGACCAGCCAACCAGACCCGATGAAGCGAAACTGGATTCCGAACACGCGAACAAGCGAAGCCAGCCAGAAACGCCGGTAGTTCGGGTAGGAAAATGCCCCCCAGCGAGGGCCGGTCGGCTGACCCTTCTCAGCGACTTCCGCTTCTGACATCGAAACACAGTAGCAGCTGCCAAAGCTGCAATGTCGAAGGCAACGAGCACGAGTCAGCTGTGAGGGTCTGTCTGACTTGTTGGAGGTATTCGCCCCATCCCCGGATAATCCTTTCCGGGGTCATCCGACAATGGGACCTTTAGTGCGCTGGGAGATTCCGAGGCTCGGGTACATCCACCTGAAGAGGCGCCTCAGCAGGCCGTGAAGGTCGATACCCCACGATTCCCCTTTAGACCTCGCTCCCGTGGTCTCGCTCAACAGGCGGCTCGCTCCGGGAGCGCTTCATCTGACCGCTCGCCGCGTATGTGCGCACTGGCTGCACGCAATTTCCTTACCTCCGACCACTGCCCAGATGAACGACGCTCGATTCAGATCTAAACTGCCCAAGGGCAAGTCTCATTAGCGCGGGCCTGCCTAAGGCATCATGAGTCAAACGACATGCGAAACCGTCAGTCAAAACCACTCGTTACTCTTCGAGACATGGCCCCGCCTCGCCCACAGACATCCATGGTTCGTACTCCTTGGAGCCCTCGTAGCGTTGCTTGTCACGGGTTTCGCCTTCGTCCTGGGTCGAGGCGAGGCGAGCACAGTTACGGGCCTTGCCGGAACCGAGTCTCAGGACCTCATCGACCTGTTGGAGGACCGTTTCCCGGCAGCCGCGGGGGACACCGCCCGGATCGTCTATTACGCCCCTGAAGGCCTCGACTCACCCGGGGTACGAGAGCGAATCGAGAATCTCACCGCCGAATTCGCGGCACTCCCGGAAGTTCTCGCGGTGAGTTCACCGTATGACTCCCCCGGCTCGATCTCATCGGATGGCGCTGTTGGTCTGGCGACCGCCCAGTATGGAGCCGCAGCGCGTGAGCTCGAGATGGAAACTATCGACGCCCTCATCGACTGGCGGGAGGCCGCCGGCAACGAGCAGATACAGGTCGAAATTGGAGGAGTGGTCAGCTACCGGACCGAGCATCAGTCGCTCGGTAGTCGTGAGCTCTTCGGGACCGTGTTTGCGGCTGTTGTGCTCTTCATCGCCTTCGGTTCATTAGTCGCCGTTGGTCTCCCGATCGTCACCGCACTGCTCGGGTTGATACCCGCATTCTTCCTTACGGGCATCGGAATGGCGTTCCTCGACATGCCTGCGTTCACGACCCAGTTCGCCGCCATGCTGGGGCTCGGCGTGGGCATTGACTACGCACTCCTGATCCTAACTCGCTACAGAGAGAACCTTGCGCTCGGCATGAGTGTGGAAGACGCGGTAGTGACCGCTTCGGCGACCGCGGGGAAGACGGTCCTCTTCGCCGGCTGCAGCGTAGTAATCGCTCTTCTCGGACTCTGGTTCATTGGTGTGACATTCATGGGAATGGCGGCGACCGGCGCAGCTCTTGGGGTGGCACTAGCAGCGATCGTCGCGATTCTGGTTCTTCCCGCGCTCTTGAGTCTGCTGGGTACGCGAGCGGACTTGCTTGGAGTACCCGGCCTCCAAGCAAGTCCGCTCGAAGGGAAGACCGGGTTTGGATACCGTCTGAGCCGTTTGATCCA
>DASCML010000049.1:0-6706 GCA_036010925.1 Dehalococcoidia bacterium
TGAGACACAGCCTTCCTATTTGATCCGACCGATGCGGCAGTGCGCATAATAGGGCCATGGATGACCATCCATCCTTTGCACTGCCTGTCCAATACTTTTGCGACGCCACTCCCCCGGGCGTTGCCTGCCGCGAGGAGGATTTCGAACGGCGTGAGCTCTCCTTTCGCCTTCCCCTCCCGCAGACCGCGCTGGTTCTGGTGGATCTGTGGAATGTTCACCACATCGACAGCTGGGTGGAGCGGGAGATCGAGGTGCTGAAGGAATACATCCTTCCGGCCATCGACGCCGCCCACAGTGCCGGGATGACCATTGTGCAGGCGCCCAGTCCGGAGGTGATTCGAAAACAGAAATATCTTCAGAAACGCGTTCATGGCGGGTGGACCGACCACGAAGAGGACAAGACCGAGGCGGACTGGCCACCACCTGTGTTCCTCAAACAAACCGGGGACTATCACGCGTTTCGCAATCCGCGACTGCAGCCGCCGGGGATCCGCCAGTACTGGGACAACCTAGACGGACAACTGGACATCAGTCCCCTCGTCAATCTCGAAGACACCGATCACATCGTGGCCACCGGCGAGCAGTTGCAGGCCTTGTTCCGCGAGAAGAGGATCCTTCACATTCTCTACGCCGGCTTCTCCACCAACTGGTGCATCCTCGGGCGCGATTATGGCCTAGCGGCGATGATGGCCCGCGGCTACAACGTGATCCTTCTCCGCGACGCTACGGAGGGCATCGAGTTTCCCGACACGCTGGAGGCGGGCTGGGCCACTGAACTGGCCGTGCACGAGGTCGAGCAGAAGTACGGATTTACCGCCGCCACCGCGGATTTCATCGAGGCGTGCAGAGAGGTTTCCGACTGAGGCCAATTGTCGTTTCGTCCTCCGCTTCTTTCCCCGGAAATCGGACGTCCCGGATGCAGCGCGTGCGACAGGGCTTACTGAAGTTGGAGAAGCGTCCCACGCAGAAACAGACGGGGACACTGGTTGATCCAAAAAAAATTCCCGGGATCTCCCAAGAGATCGCTGCAGACTTGAAGAAGTTTCCGCTGGGCGGCGGCCAGCGCTCCTCTAACTGGGTCCCACCGACGCGAGCCCTGTAGCCGCAATCCTGTCGAGCATGTAAGCCCTCATCGCGTCCATGTCGGCCTGCGTCGCCCAGCCTGTCCCGGCGTCGATCGCAACATGCCAGCGGTGTAGATAGACGGCCGCGCCGAAGGCCTCGAACAACGGGGTCAGAGGCCACGAGCCAGACTCAACTTCATACCCCTCCCTCCAGGCACGGGTGAAACGCTTTCGGAACAGTCGTACGAGCGCTCGTAGTGGGCCCGGTGCCGCGGGCGCCGCCACGAGGATGGCCTGCGCCAAGCCCAGATCGGCTCTCCTATCGCCACGGCCGGCGGAGGAGAAATCAAGAAGAGCTGTGATGTCGCCGCCCTTGGCAAGAACGTTCATTGGGTGGAAGTCATAGTGGCAGAACGCGTCATGCACCGTTTCTCGCCGCACCTCCTGCAGCAGCTCGTCCTCGCGGTCAGCGAGTTCGTCTGCCACTTCGTCGAGCGGACTCACGTCGAGGGCGTGCAGCTGCGCTTGGAGGCGGCCGAATGCCCGCCCCAGGCGCACCGTCAGCCACGGCCGCCTCTGGAGCACCTCCACCAATGGCCGCCCCGGCATCCACTCAAGAATAAGGAATGGTATCTCCGCGTATGTGGCGGAAAAATCGATGGCGGGCACGGGTAAAGTATCACCCGTGGCACGCATGGCTGCTTCCTCACGCCGCGCCTCCGCATCCGCCGATTCGCCGAAGAAGATGGAGTGCGTGCGGTACACGCGGAGGGCACGTTTATTGCCGTCCGGCGCTGTAAAGCTCCACATGTGAGTGTCCCAGCCGCCGGTGACCGGCTCGATGTCGGCGGGCTCGGGCCAATCGACGGACCTGATGAACGCCAAGGGATCGGGCTTATCCTCCGCCATTGCCTGCGATTCTGGCCCATCCTTCCCGGCAGATGCAATGGAGGACTCTGTGGAATCGTCTCCGTGACCCTCTGGGTGCCCGGTCCGAAGGTGCCGCCTGTATTGTTTCCGGAATATAGGAGGCGGCCATGAAGATCGGACTGGGGGTTAGCGGCTCAAACGGGATCACTTTCGAGCAGTGGCGCAAGACCATCGCCACGGCGGAACGACTTGGGTTCGCAACGCTCGTCGTATCAGACCACTTCGTGGTCGGCGAACCTGAGGATTCGCTCGAGCCATACCTGCTCTGTGCGATTGCAGCTCGGGAGAGTTCAACGATTCGGTTTGGACCACTGGTTTCCCCGATAACCTTTCGCTCACCCTGGAATGTAGCCCGCTTCGCCGCGCAGCTGGACATTCTCAGTGGGGAAAGATTTGTGCTTGGTCTCGGAGTGGGCTGGAACGCAGCAGAGCACACGGCCTTCGGCGTGCCCTACCCATCGCTCCGGGAGCGCTACGATCGGCTTGAAGAACAGATCGAAGTAATCAAGCGGATGTGGGCACCCGGCGCCGCCAGCTACAAAGGCCGTTACTACAAGCTCGAGAAGGCCCTTTCCCTGCCCAAACCGGCGGCAGGCAGGCCGCCAATCATGATCGGCGGCCTCGGCGAAAAACGAACTCTACGGGTGGTGGCAAAATACGCAGATGAGTGGAACTCGGGAAACATGGATGCCCCCTCCTTCCGTAAGAAACTTGCTGTACTCAAGCGGCACTGCGAAGCGGAAGACCGCGACCCGGCGACGATCTACAAATCCGTGTTCCACGTCGCCCTGATCGGGCGCACGCAGGCCGACCTCGACGAGGCCACTCCGCGGATGAAAGCAAAGTGGGCTCCGGACCTAGAGATCTCTGTCCGTGACTACCAGCAGCGCCTCCGCGACGGGGGCCAGATCGTCGGCCTTGCAGATGAGGTGGTCGAGCAACTCGGCGAGTTGGCCGATGCGGGGGTCGACGAGGTCATCTTCAGCTACTACGACTTGGACTCCGACGCAGTTCCGGAATTTCTGGCCTCGGATGTGGTGCCGAAGCTGTGAGCGATTGTCTCTGCCGCGTGTAGGCGCCTACGCCGCCTCCGGCCGGACCATAACGCCGGTGCCGTAGATGCGGCGGAGATGAGGGCCGACGGCCATGGACGCAAACACGATCGCGACGAAGGCCAAGCCGGGGATTATGAGCATCGTCGGAGCACCCCACTCGTCGGACATCGCCCCGTACCAGAAGTTGGCAACCGCCATGATTCCCCCGGCTGACATGCCGTAGAGGCTCATCACACGGCCGCGGACCGCATCGTCAACCGCTTCCTGGAGAAATACAGCTGCGAGCGCCATGAACATGGCCTGCGACGCGCCCATTGTCGCCGCGCCCAAGGCGCCTGGGGGCATCGAGCCACTCAGTCCAAGGAGAACGGGCGAAATACCGCTGGCCGCACCGGTAACCAAAAAGACCATACCGCGGCCGCGATTCGAGGCCATAGCGAGGCCGAACGTTCCCAGAAATGCACCGACCCCAACGGAGACCACGAGAATCGTGTACCCGTTCGTGGGACTGTTCAGATCGTTGTCTGCCAGACCCGGAAGCAACGCGTCGAAGGACATCGTGAGCGTGCAATGGGCGACGACGATCGCGAAAACCGATAGCACAGGTCCGTTTGCTTTGACGTAGCGGAACCCTTCGCGAAATCCGTCGAGGGCAAGCCGAAGGTCGGACACTCCACCGGTCGACCGGTGCTGAATCCCAAACAGCATCACGTACGACAGCACCGCGAATACCAGGGCGATGGCGTAGGCGCCCTCAACTCCAATCCCGGCAAGCAGTGGCCCCGCAAGGAGAGGCCCCACAGCCCGTGAACCCAGCCTGGATGTGGTGTTGAGCACCACCGCGTTGGCAATCGACTCGGTGGGAACGAGGTTTGGGAGAAGTGCCTGCTCGGCCGGCATCTCGACGGATCGCCCGAGCCCCTGGAGCAGCGCGACAACGATTACCATCCAAGCCTCAATAGCGCCCGAGAGGGCCAGCAAGAGAATCAGTGCGGTCATAATCACTGAGCCACTCCGGGCAACTCGAAGCACCTGGGACCGCTCGAACCGATCGGCGACGATCCCGCCGAGAGGCGAGAGCAGGAAAGGAAAGAGCGTCGCAAAGGCAGTAGCGCCGACCCAACGCGAGGAATCGGTCAGGTCGAACACGACCCACGCGTTGCCGAGGAACAGGGTCCAGAGGGTCACGCTTGCAGCCGAACCCGCTACCCAGAGCCAGACAAAGTCTGAATGGGCAAAGGCTGGGAATCTTTGTTTGAAGGCGGAAGGCGTGGGAGGTCTCCTCGCTGCGAAGTGTTCAGTATGACCGGCCCTGAACTACCCGGCGATCATCCGGTGGCCTGGAAAGCTTGGTGGCGTGGCGCAGGATGAGGCGGCGCGGGATCAAGAGACCAGATCGACAACGATTCCAACGCCCCTCACGGCGCAGGGATCAGAGCTGGACGCCAAGTACCCGTGCCACCTCATCCTGCTCGAACAGGAGAAGCTGACCACCGGCAGCCGTCGTAACTCCAGCACCGAGGCCAGCCTCCCCGATCACCGCGGCTTCAAATCCAGCCTTCAGCAGCGTTGCCAACACAGATGGCGCGTCCGCAGCGGCGAACGCCGCGAGCAGAGTGCCCGAGGCAAGAGTCCCCCACGGATCGGCTCCCAGCACCTTGCAGACGGCCAGGCCGGGTTCAAACCAGAGCACGACCTCTGGATCGATCACGAGCGCGACACCAGAAGCCTCGGAGATCTCCCAGAGTGCCGTCGCCAGCCCTCTCTCAGTCGGATCGTGAAGCGATGTGGCACCCAGGGCAGCGGCGGCTAGGGCAGGTTCGACTACGGATATCCCCGGTACCGTCGCTGCGGTGGCGGCCTTCTCGCGGATGACTTCGTCCAGCGACCCAAGTCGCTCCTGACGCTCGCCCGCGAGCACGGCTGCGTCCTCGACCGGGGCAGGCCCAATCTGGACGACCAGGTCTCCCGGCCAAACTCCTCCGGTCCGCAGAACCGACCATCCAAAGCCATGCCGAGAAACTGGCCAACAACAACGGGTTGATTCACAGCATGAGTAATTTCGGTATGCCCCCCGACCAGCGCACCACCAAGCACCCGCAACTCGGTGCGAACATCTGCGAACAGCGTTCTCACGTCCAGCTCTCTGGTCCCTTCAGGAAGGAGCGCCGTGCAGAGAAGCCAGCTCGGTCTCACGCCCATTACCGCAACGTCATTCGCGTTGATGATGACTGCGAAGCGTCCAATGTCGCTGCCTGTGAATGTGACCGGGGCCATCGCTGCGACCAAGGTTCCTCGGGGTATCTCGATGGCCGCCGCGTCTTCCCCGGGGGCCGGCCCGATAGAACTTCCGGCCCGGTTGAAGTACCCGTCTCGAGGAGCTCCCTGAGAAGCCTAGCGGGCAATTTACCGACGGGAAGAACATCATCCTGCACACACACAGATTACTGCTCTTGCGCAACCCGGCCTCCACCATTTGCTGGCGACTCAGCCCTCGGACTGATGACGTCAAGCCTACCGGCCGGACGCGATTCGAGTTGCTTGCTGGTATCCGTCCTGCAGGAGTGGGGAAGTGCCGATGAGTCGCTCGCGGGAGAAGCAGGGCAGACGATGGCGGTGGCAGAGGACGACTGAGAGGGCGCTCTATAGGCCCCAGGTGGTCCACTCCTCGGGTGGCCTGTCCGGCTTGATCACCAGTAGCACGCGGTTCTCGCGATTGAGCCCGTCTAGAAGTTTGGCGTCCGAGGGAAGCCGATGTCCGTGCTTGGTCATGATGCTCTTGAAATGGCGCAAGTTCGGCTCCAAGTCCTCACGGATTTCGACCGCCCCGTCCACAAGCACCGTCTTGAACCCAGCCGGATCGTCGAACGCCAGTTGTACTCGAAAATCCCGGCTGAAATTCCGGTACTTCTGCCGGTCCTTGGTAGTCGACACATAAAAGTAGGTGCCATCCCAGTCGTACCAGTTCGGAGTCATCTGGGGACGACCATCGGCGCGGATGGCGGCGACCATCACGTTCCGCGGCTCGCCCAAGAAACGCTCGAGCTTCCCTTGGTCTTCGGATTCGGCCATGCCACACCTCCAGAGTGCTGGTGATTGTATCGGCCGGGTCTTAGTTGGGCTGCCACTGGAGGATCGCGCCCTCCTCCAGAAGGGTCGCAGCAGTTTCGGAAGCGAACCCGAACTCCTCTAGAACCTCCAGAGAGTGCTCGCCGGCCATCGGCGCGCCACGAGGGAACGCCGATGGGGTGCGGCTCCAGGTGGCGTAGTGGCTGACCGACCTCAGCGGGCCAAATTCCGGATGGACCGTCTCCATGAAGAAATCCTCGTCAGCGAACCAATCGCTCTGACCGAGTTCCTCAATTCGCATGACAGGCGCAGCGGGAACGCCCGCCCCCTCCAGCGCGCTCAGGGTTTCTTCCCGAGTACATTCGCGAAGAAACCCCTGGGCTCCGCGCGCGAGCGGAGAGTCCGCAGGTTGGCTGGCCAGTTCGTCGGCGTTGTGAGCATCGCGCAACTCCCGTAAACCCAGCGCTCGGAAAAAGCGCCCGGCCTCGTCCTCGCTTCGACAGGCAACCGCGATCCATCCGTCTGAACATTCGTACATTCTCCGGACGAGGCTCGTCCCCAGGTAGTCACGATCGCCGACCGGCGCCG
>DASCML010000050.1:0-6899 GCA_036010925.1 Dehalococcoidia bacterium
CCTCGTTTATCTGCTCGAAGTCGATGGCCATAGAGAAGGCCTGGCGGACCTTGATATCATCAAAAGGCGGCTCGGCAATGTTGAAGGCGATATAAGTGATCGTCATCTGGCTGGCCGGCCGATACTGCTCCGCCAGCTCCGAAGTGCCCGCCAGGAGGGCATCAATCTGCCCTTCCGAGACGCCGACGATGTGGAGTTCGTCGTTTTCATACCGAACTGGGGCCGAACCACCCGCGAGTTCGAACACGACCTGGTCGAGTAGCGGGGCGCCCAGGTGGTAGCGGTCGTTGGCTGTCAGAACGATGCGCTCAGCTGGCTTGAATTCCTTCAGCTTGAACGGTCCGGTACCGTTCGGTGCTCTTGTCCATCCGCGCGGGTCATTTTCGATCTGCACGCGGTCTACCACGTAAGTCACCGGGTAGGTCAGCTCCGCCAGGAAGAAGGCAGCTGGTTCGACGATTTCGATTTGGATGGTTCGTTCATCAATGACCGTCACTCCAGTGAGCTCTGTTCCACTTCCGTAGAAACGCTCTCGGAATCCAACTATCTCGCCCAGATAGAGGCTGGCCGTCGGCGAATTGTTTGCGGGGTCCGCAGCGCGTTCGAGGCTGTACTTCACGTCCTCTGCGGTGACTCGACGGCCATTGTGAAAGACCACGTTATCGCGAAGCGTGAACGTATAGGTTTTGTGGTCTGGGGAAATATCCCAGCTCTCTGCGATGTCCGGCTGGACATTGAGGTCCAGATCCAGGGTCACGAGGCCTCCATAGATTTCGACGGCATACTCGGCGCTGGATGTATCACGAACCTGGATCGGATCGAATCCTGATGCGGGGTCGCTCCCGAGCGTGACGAGGGTCCGGCCGTCGCAGAATCCAGAACCATCCGCCTGGCGGTCCTCGCCGTCGTTGTCGGGTCCCTGTGGAGTACCGGTGCCGCCGTCGTCGCCGCCACCCCCGGCCGCGAGGACCGCTACGAACACGATGCCCACGACGAGGATGAGCCCTGCGACTATCCCCATCATCATGGTCAAAACACGGTTTGACATAATAGACAGGCCCCCCGGTGCCCGGATCTATTGTTGCTGAGGTCGCTAGGCCGAAACCGGACGAAATTTAGGGTAACAGGGGCTCCCGGGCGCAGTGAATACGCGGTCCGCGCCACGCAAAACCGCAGCTTTACCCGGGTGCCCCGCTTGGAAAGAACGCGTTAGGGACCTGCGAGCTTGAGACCGAGCTCCGCCAGCTGCCCCTCGTCAACGGGTGACGGTGCGGACATCAGAGGATCGCCGCCCGACGAGGCCTTTGGGAATGGAATCACGTCCCTGATGTTTTCGGTCTCGGCGATGGCCATGATCAAGCGGTCGATGCCCATGCCAACGCCGCCCTCCGGCGGCATCCCGTATTCCAGAGCGTCGAGGATCACTCCGAATCGCTCCCGCATTTCGTCGGGGCCGTGGCCCATCAGCGCGAACACCGTCTCCTGGTCGGCACGGCTGTGGATGCGCACGGAGCCACCACCGATCTCCGCGCCGTTGAGCGTCAGGTCGTACTGGCGGGCGATCACCCGGCCCGGGTCGCTATCCAGGAGTTTCCGATCCTCTTCGCGGAACCCGCTGAATGGGTTGTGCATGGCATCCCATCTCTGTTCATCTGGCCTCCACTCGAGTAGCGGAAAGCCCGTTACCCATGCGAACGAGAGCGTACTGGGATCGATCAGACCCAGCCGGCTCCCCAGGTCCTCGCGGACAGCGTGCAGGGCGGACGCTACCGTTTCGGCCCTGTCGGCCACGAGCAAGACCATGTCCTCAGTCTCCGACGCGGTGGCCAAACGGATTGCTTCGATCTCATCCTCGGTCAGGAACTTCGCAATCGGCGAACGAACTTCGTTTTCTTGGTAGCCGATCCAGGCAAGCCCCCCGGCGCCGCCGCCACGGGCCGTCTCAGTGAGTTCATCGATGTCTCGCCTCGTCATGTCGGCTTTGCCTGCCACTCGGACCGCTTTCACCTCGCCGTCGGCTTTCAGGGGTTCGGCGAACACCTTGAATCCGGAACCGCGGAGCGCCTCGCTCACATCGACGAATTCGAGGCCGAACCTGAGGTCGGGGCGGTCGATTCCGTATCGCGCCACGGAGTCGTGATAGTCCAGGCGTGGGAATGGCGTTTGCGCCACCGGGCCTTTGCCGAATTCCTTCGCGATATTGGTGTAGAGCTCCTCGATGAGTCCCATGACGTCTTCTTCGTCAACGAAGCTCATCTCGAGGTCAAGCTGCGTGTGCTCCGCGACCCGGTTGGCCCGGAAATCTTCGTCCCGGTAGCATCGAGCGATCTGGAAATAGCGCTCGAAGCCGGCCGCCATCAGGAGCTGTTTCATGATCTGTGGGGACTGTGGCAGAGCAAAGAACCTCCCCGGCTGAGTGCGGGACGGCACGAGAAAGTCACGAGCGCCTTCAGGCGTTGATCTGATTAACGTCGGTGTCTCGATCTCGATGAACGATCGGTCGTAGAGAAATTCCCGAATGTAACGGACGACGTCGTGGCGCAGCCTGATGACTGATGCCAGCTCCGGTCGCCGTAGGTCGAGATAGCGGTGTCTGAGGCGGACCTGCTCATCTACGTCGGCCGGCTCGTTGATGTAGAAAGGCGGAGTCTTAGCCTCGGCGAGAGCCCGACACAACTCCGGGATAACCTCGATCTCACCGGTCGGAATGTCCAGATTTGCGGTCGCCTTGTCCCGGGCCTGCACGGTGCCCTCGACTGCCAGCACCCATTCAGTTCGGGCCGAGTGAGCTACGGCATGGGCTTCCTTCTGGTCCGGGTTGAACACAACCTGGACGATTCCCTGTTCGTCCCTCAGATCGATGAAGATCAGGCCGCCGTGGTCGCGTCGACGGTGGACCCAGCCCGCGATCCGCACCTTTCGCCCGGCGTCCGCCAGGCGAAGTTCCCCGCAGTAAGTGTCCTTCAGCATCCTCCGAGTTTAGGACGAATGCTCGTTATCTGTGATCGTGCGGTCTGTTTCCCCGGGACATGGCTGGCCGGAGGACCTCATCGAACGTTGCAGAGACGTCAGCTTCGACGCGCTCACTGAACTCCTGATAGGCATGGACAAAGGCCTGGGCTTGGGTCGTCAGGGTGGTGTGGCCGCCGCCGGGGCCTCCCGCCTCCGATTTCACGAGAGGGAATCCGAGATTTGCTTCCAGCTCCTTGAGCTTCCCCCAGGCACGCCGGTAGGAGAGGCCCAGTTCTTCGGCCGCACGAGCCAGTGAGCCACTGGAGTCCACTCGGTCAAGCAGGCGCATCCGATAGTCCGACATCACGAGCCGTCCGTTTGCTTCAATCCACAGCTTCGCCCGGGGTCGGAGTTCCATCTCCACGGCGCAGAGCCTACCAGAGCGTCGCGAAGACGCAGTGATCCCTCAGGCGTTCATGTCCCCGCGTTTCGTCTGGAAGTCCATCACGTGCGAGTAGTCGTTGATTGTTAGGAGTGCCCGGCGAGTGTCGGCCCCGCGTACTGTCGTAATCGAGGTGTGGTGCACGGTAACCAGGTTGTCGTAAGGCGAACCCGTGAGGTGCGACAGATAGGCATTGATGACCCCACCGTGACAGGCAACGGCGATCCGCCTTCCGAGATTCTGCTCGATCAAGCCGTCGATTGAGTTCACGACCCTCGATTTGAAAGCCACCGGGTCTTCGCAGAACGGCCATGAGGAGTTCATCCTCGAGGCGTTCACTCCCCTGTAGATCGCCGTCAGCTCCTGGCGGTCGTAGATGTCCAGGAGGCCCTTGTCCTGCGGCGCGTGCTTCCATAGTTCGATTTCTTCGATGCCCGCAACGATCGATGGTTCGAGCGAATGATGCCTAGAAATCTCTCCTGCAGTTTTCATTGCTCGCCGAAGGCTGCTGCTGAATACTGCGTCCAGCGGGACGGGCGCCAGACGCTCCCCAACCGCGGCCGCCTGCTGTTCCCCGAGCTCCGAAAGGGGAGGATCGACGGACTCCCCCAGGGGGATGTTTTCGCGGAGGTGCTGCTCACCGTGCCGAACGAGAAGAACCTCGCACATGCCGTCCATGGATTCGACGAACGGGTTCTCCAGGTCGATGAGGCGTACTCTCGTTGGCTTTGTCACAATGTTAACTCCAGGATTGGTACTGTCCGCCGCCCGCGGCCGTATCGGGGACGACGATAGATTAGGGCACGACGGGACAGCAGCAACCAATTGCGTTCCCGGTCAATTCTCCGGGGGAGGGAACTGATCCGGGCGGAGAGCTCCAGGCCGAATTCGCCTTACGAGCGCCGCCTGCCCTTCCGCCCAGCCATCGTACTCCAGTTCCCATTCGTCGAGCTTCCGAATCTTCTCGCCGTCGTACCAACAGCCGGTGACCTCGCGGAGCCAGCGCAGAGGCTTCATTTCCTCGTCGCTTCCATAACCCCAGGCCCTGTGATCCTCGACCAGCCGGGCGTATAGGCAAAACTGATGCTCGTCTGCCCAGGCTCGACCGAAGTAAGAGTCGGAAATCGGGACCATGAGCCGCGCGAATGTTGACGCCAGAGCTTCCGAGACTTCCCTGGTTTTGCCAAGCTCTTCCAGCAGAACGGCTGCGGCGTGATGAAGGTGCTCTTCCTCGGGCTCCTCTCGCACTCGCTTGGCCTCGGCCGTCAGCTTTGTCGGGTCAATTTCCACGGCCCTCTCCGGCGTGTCGCTGGTGCCGCTGAACAAAACACAAGCTCGAGTTCGCGACGCCCAGGATCTGCGAATCTGATTAGACAATAAGAGGTGGCCGCTGGTAGATTCCAGTATTGTCTAAGCAGTTAAACGGATTTCGTCCGAGACGACGGTTCCCAATGAAGAGTGGGGGATGCTCTTGACAACGCCGTTTGAGAATTATCTGGACCTCGTTGAGGCAGCGCGTGAGCTGGCAATTCATCCGCAGAGCCTTCGGCGCCTCATTAAGCAGAAGAAGGTTCCTGCGACGTTGTTCGCCGGAAAGTACCTGATTGAGCGGGATAAGCTCGAAATGTTCAAAAGCAACTACGACCCGCGACCCGGAAGGAAGCCGATTCGGCGTCTCCTCTAACCGCCTCTCTCCCGCAGGTTGGGTCTAACCTAGATCTTTTCTATGATGCGCGAGGCCCGCTGGATCGTCCGCGGAGCACGCGAGGGACGGATATTCGATGCTGGTGGCGACTCTTCCATTCTTGCTGAGTGCACTCACTTTGGGGACAGTCGCCTTCATCGTCTTTTTCTCATCCACGGTCATTCTCACGATCCCGGTGTTTGCGTCCCGCGGGGCGGCCCAGGTTGGCTGGCTACTTGGTATCGGGTTCGTCCTCACGGTGGAGGCGGCTCTCCTCGTGACCCTCGTTGTCCTTCAGAGCACCGGTGACATCAACTGGTAGCTCGCCCGGCACTCAGCTAGCCCCCTCAGACTCATCCCTCTCCTTCAGCCGCGCTCTGTAGTTTGCGACTGCTTTCCTCAGCGCGTCTGCGGCTAGGACGCTGCAGTGGACCTTGTCGAGCGGCAGCCCGCCGATGGCGTCGGCCACTTGGTTGCGCGTGAGCGCTTCGACCTGGTCGAGAGTCCAGCCTTGGATCATCTCGCTGGCGAAGGAGCTGGTTGCGATCGCCGGCGGACAGCCCTTCGTCTGCCAGCGGACATCCGTTATCTTCCCGTCGGCTACCCGGATTGCAACGCGCATGCGGTCTCCGCAGACTGGATTCGAGGTCGTCGCCTCGCCATCAGGAGAATCGATCAGGCCTGCGTTTCTGGGATTGGTGAAGTGCTCGATGACTAGGTCAGAGTAGAGCGCCATTCGCCGTTATCGTAGACGATTACGGGCGATCCGGGTCCTCGGCAGGTGGTTTCTGACCGCGCCGTAGCAGCATCTTGGTGAGGGTGTTGCGGAGCGACCGGTAGGACTCTTCGGCAACACCCTCGTCGACGCGAACAAGGTCGGGGCGCCCGTACCGAGACTCCTCGTATGCCGCAGACAGGTTGGCCGCTTCGTCTTCGTGACCGACTCCGCTTCCGAGCCTCGACGCCCACTCCTGCGGCGTCTCGCTTGGTCGGCTTCTGAACCCGGTGAATCGGGCGAGTCGCTGCACCTTCTCCCACATCGCAGCGCGCCCGTCGAGTCCGGAGAGGCCCCAGTTCCAAGCAATCCTGCCTGACAAAGTAGTTGCAGCGAGTACGGCCAGAACGCCGGCGACGATGAAGATCAACGTCCAGGGGACCGTGAAGCCTTCGTCGGCCAGATCGGGAGGCTCGAGCAGAGCCTCATTGATGAATGGGTTTCCGAGTAGTTCCTCGTCCGTCGGAATCAGGCTTTCAGGGTCGATCAGTATGATCTCTTCATCTGAGAAGAACGACGATAGCTCGCCGGCTCCTCCCGCCGGGCGGTCCCGTGTTGGATTAAAGTTAATCCAGCCGTACTCAGGGAAGAACACCTCGACCCAGGCGTAAGCGTCATCCTTTCTGACCGTGTACCGAGATTGGATTTCGTCCTCGGGATCCAGCACGTATCCAACGGCTATCCGAGCTGGTATCCCGAGACTCCTGAGCATCACGGCCATGGCTGAGGCCTGGTAGTCGAAGTAACCGGCCTGCAGGTCGAAGAGAAGGAAGTCAACGACGTCCCTTCCCGGTGGAGCAGCTTCGACAGAGAGATCGAAGGGAAGCTGGCGGAGGTAGTCCTCGATTGCCACGGCTTGGTCATAGGATGACGTCGTCCCGGCCACTACCTGCCGGGCCTCCTCCCGGACGCGCTCGGGGAGGTCCGAAGGTAACTGGAGGTAACGCTCCGCTACCCAGTCGGGGTAGGCAGTACCCGCTCCCTGGAGCTGTTCCTCGCTGGCGACACTGATCGAGCCAACGGAATTGTAAATGTCGTTTCTGCCT
>DASCML010000051.1:0-4129 GCA_036010925.1 Dehalococcoidia bacterium
AAAGGAATCGCAAACGTGAGCATCAATCCGGCCGAGATCTGACTATTTGTGAGAACTCGACGGCCAAGAGCCCGACGGTCGCCCGCTCCGTGCGAACGAGACAGGAATGGGAGCGAGGCAAGGACGACCGTTCCTGAGAGGGAGGCGAGGGCGCGGAACGCCATCGATACTGCCACATATCCGGTCACGGATGCAGTGCCAAGCGCGATTGCTATGATGACGGCGTCCGCCTGGTAGATGAGCATTCCGCCGACCCCAGTTAGCCACCACTTGAGGCTCGGCATGATCGACTGACGGATGTGCCGACGATCCGGCTGTGACGACGGGACCTGGTCCCTTAGACGCTGCAATCTGAACGAACCGATCACCCAAGCGATCGCCCATTGGGCACTCCACGCCGCCGCCAGCCCGGGAAGCCCTAACCCCAAATGCAACGCCAATACACTCAGCGGGACCACGGTTATCCCGACGGCGACGATGCGCACGCTACGCTCCGTGGCAACTTTGCCGAGCCCTGTCAGGGCTGCAAGCCTGGCATTGGCCAGCGGGCTGATCCCAACGCCGACCGAGAAGATGCCCCAAGCTACGACCACCGATTGAAGTTCAGTCCTCGGCGCCGCGCCGAGGATGATTAAGGACCCTGCGCTCATGGCAATAAGGAGTAGCGCAACGCTGACCGCGACCGACAGCGCCCGCGCCGAGGCGACCAAAGCCCCGACCTCTTGGGCTCGTGCCCCTGCGTCAGTTTCCCGGCCTATCGACAGCGCAATCTCACGCGCGAGCGTGGGCCCGACGCCTAGGTCGAGGAAGACAACCCAACCGCCGACGGCGAGCATGAGGAACCAGAGCCCTGCCAAATCTGCATCCAGATATTGCAGGACCAGTGGAGCCTGAACCATGGCGCCACCCGCGAGTACCATCGTGTAGACGACTGCAGCAGAGGCACCTCGAGCCACCGCACTCTGGTGTTGGAGTGAGGCGTCGGCGGTTGCCATGTGAGGCATTATCGCCGCACACTTGCGCTCGCGCCCATGCTCTAGGCTCTTCCGCGAGAACCGTCTCCGGCGCATTAGAGAGCGGAGTCATCCAAATAACGGACCGGTCTTGACGAGGTATTGGTAGTATATCGCCGAGCCGGCGGCATGGCCGAGGAGTTTGAAAACGTAGCCTGTCGCCCGTGATGTTGTCATCGCCATCGGCCTCGCCGACGCGCTTGATCTCACCGATGTGTTGTTCAACCGGGAACTCGGGCCCGCTGCTAGACCTGGCATGGGCGCGGTCGCCAGACGCCCAAAGGTAGGCGCAAGCCCATCCGAGCGGCGTGTTCCCTTACAAAACCGGACGTCTGGGCGCTATCAAGGTCTTGTGTCTTCGTTGCCCTGGATTTCTCGGCTTTGAGGGAGGTTCGACCCGTCGGCCGCTATCTCGCTCCAAGACTCAAACCGTAAAGCATTGTCGTCGATATATATATCGGCATGCGGTTTGCCAAAATGTAATTCGTCATACGGGATTTCGTTTTGGTCAAGCCACTCGAGCGTAGTTTTTCCTTGACGAGCCAAGACGAGGCCGACGTTACCGCCGGTCGTCTTCATGTGGCGAGCGGTAAACAGGATGATGTAGTGCCCTGCGTCCTTTAGGCTCCGGAGTTTTTCCACAGCACCCGGAACTGCCTTAAGCTCTGCGTAACTCTTCGCCGGGCCCTTTAGTTCGCATATGACGCCGTCGAGATCGACGCAAATCCTCACTCGCGAGGGCCTCCTATAGGGCAGCCTTACTGGCTAAGCTAACAGTTTTGAAGCATCAACCAAGTTGGCTCACCGGCTACCCAGGTCCGTGATAGGTCCTCAAGTAGCTCCTGCTCGAAGGTGCTAGGGAGAAGCGTATTAACCGGGATTTCGATCGCTGGTGTCCTGAGGCTGTCAACCATGGCCGCGAGGACAAAGAGCGTCGCCTTGGAGTCCTGCGGCCCGGGGGGGAGGGGGACGAACCAGCGGAGCGGGCGGCTGCCCCGGTCGAACAGGCGGGGACGGCCGACCACCACCACGGAGCGGAGAATGTTCCGACCGTGACGAACCCGACGATCCACGCCCCACCGCGAGCGGCGAAGAACATTGATTCTCTGGTACGCGATGGGCGCCAGAGTTCCAACTGGGATGGTACCGGGGCGCAGCCTTGGGGTGGGGGCGTGGCGCGCTAGCGGGCGCTACGCTGGATGGTGTTCAAAGGAGGGCGTGCCGTGGATCTAGAATTGAATGGTAAGCGGGCGCTGGTGACAGGCGGGAGCCGAGGAATCGGATTCGCAACGGCCTGTCGGCTAGCCCAGGAAGGGGCCGAGGTTGCCATTGTGGCCCGCCGGGCCGGAGTTTTGGATGTGGCTGTGTCCGAGATGTCCGGACGCACACCGGGCGCTTTTCCACTCTTCCCGGTGAAGGCCGATGTTTCCACCGCCAAGGGAGCCCAGGACGCGGTGTCGCGGGCGATCGACCGTCTGGGTGGACTCGACATCCTCGTCAACAACGCGGGCCGAAGTGCCGGCGGCAGTGCGCTCGAACAGTCTGACAGGGACTGGCAGCGAGACCTGGACCTCAAGCTCTACGGGGCGCTGCGTATGACAAGGCTCGCTGTCGCGGAGCTGCGAAAATCTGGATCTGGAAGAGTCGTCAATGTGACGGCGATTGCGGGGAAGCACCCCGGTTCGGGCTCCGCTCCAAGTTCGGTCTCCCGCGCGGCCGGCATAGCTCTCACGAAGGTACTCAGCAAGGAGCTCGCGCCGGACGGGATCCTCGTCAACACCGTTTGCATTGGCCTGATCCAGAGCGAGCAGATTGAGCGGGGTGCGCAGGTGCGGTTCCCGGACTCCGAACTGTCTGATGCGCTGACCAAGATGGGGTCGGGAGTTCCGCTTGGGCGAATCGGTCGGGCGGAGGAAGCCGGAGACGTCATCGCCTTTCTCTGCAGCCAGCGAGCGTCCTATGTCACTGGGGTCGCGATCAACATTGACGGTGGTGCCAGCGCAAACGTCAAGTCGCCTGCCAAATCAGGCGACGTACCTGTAGCCCTTGCCGCGGATTGTTTGAATCAGCCTGTCGGTGCCGGCGACACTTCTCAGCTTTCGGCGCAGGTTACTGATGTGCGCCCGAACGAGGGTGCTGGCGCCGGCCGAGTCATGGTACTGCCAGACGTCCACGAGCAGTTCCTTGGGATGAAGAACCTCCCCCTCGTGCTCCATCAAGTAGGCAAGCAGCGTCGCTTCGATATTGGTCAGATGCTCTTGGCCGACGATGCTGTGTAGGACATTAGTGCCTGAGTCGAGGCTAAGTTGAGGTCGTGCCTCGCTCTTGCGAGCCGGGTCGAGGTGACTCCTGAGCGCTTCGCCGAGAGCTTCGATCGGGAACGGCTTCTTTATTACCTGCCCCTCTATGCGGAAGACTGGTCTGCGGGCTCCCTTGTGCAGCAGGTAGATGCACTCGACATGGCGGCTCTTAAACTCGGATCCGAGCCATTGGTTGAACTGGATGAAGGTTGCCCCCTGCTCGCCGCGGCGCAGGCCTTGAACGTCGATGATCAACAGGTCAAAGGCCTCGGTCCGGAGTGCTTCCATGGCGGTGTCGTAGTCCGTCGCGAGGGTTGCCCGGTGCCCACGATCACGGAGGTAATCGCATATCTTGTTGCAGGTACGTGGTTCACGACTAACGACAAAAACGGAAGCCATCAAGCGTTCTTTCGAGGCGGCAGCGTCGGGGCTTTGAGCATCTTGGCCGTGAGGCAAAAGCAGTGTCAAGGAGTTTTGGCAGGTCTTTGCGGAAGCCGGCAAGTTTATACCCTACAAATCGGAAACTCGTACGCTTCCGGCAGTCCAAGTTTTTCACTCGCCGTCCGCAAGTTCACCGACAGCCATCAACGGACGAGCTCCAGTAGGTCTCTTTCTGCCCTGGCCCGAATGACCCTGCGCGCTCCTGACTTTTCTACCCAGTAGGTGTTGGTGTTGCTGGCGGTCTTCAGCTCCACGCGCCAGGTCTCGAAGCTGCCCGCGGGCACCTTTATTGTTTCCTCGCCGGTGACGCGAAGAGTAGCGATTATGATCCGCCCAGTTCTCGTGTTGATGTCGAGGAAGGCTTCCTCGACATCT
>DASCML010000052.1:0-4236 GCA_036010925.1 Dehalococcoidia bacterium
GGCAATTCGAAGGTCCGGACGGCGCCGGCGGCTCCCAGCTGAACGACTGTGCCTGAGAACACGTCGCTGATCCCATATTCCCCCGTGTGGTACGTCGAGCAGGGAATCAGACGGCCTTGGTCCAGCACGATCGACTCGACCATCGCGATAGTTGCAGCCGAGGGTGCGAAGTAGGCGCTGCCCACTTTGTAGAGCTCCGTTACTTCGGCGCCACCGCGCATTGCCCGTTTGACCACCGCTTCGATCTTGTCCGGCTGCAGGAGTTCGGTGAGGGGCGTGCCGCCGATCCGAGTTTGGGAGACAACGGGAACCATCGTGGTGTCAGTGTGGCCGCCGATGACGTAGCCGTGAACGTCCAGTGGAGACACGCCGACCGCATCGGCAACGAAGTAGCGATAGCGGGCGCTGTCCAGCATGCCCCCTTGTCCGACGACTCGTTTCTTGGGGAAGCCGCTGGCTTTCAGGGCCACACTGCACATCGCGTCCATCGGGTTGGAGAAGATGACCATGACTGCATTCGGCGACGCCTTTGCGGCATCGGCAGCCTTCGAGGCGACTATCGCGGCGTTGCCGTTGAGCAGTTCCTCGCGACTCATGCCCGGCTTGCGGGGGGCACCGGCGGTGATCACGACGACGTCGGAGTCCGCCGTCTCATCCCAGCCGTCGGTTGCGGTGATCCTGGTGCTGTAGCCGGTCCAAGCAGCAGCCTGAGATTCGTCGAGGGCTTTGCCGTGGTGCATCGTGCCGGCAAACTGGGGATCGTCCTGGAGGGCTACGTCGCAGATATCGCGCTCGATGAGGCGTTGCGCCATGGCACCCCCGGTCATGCCTGCGCCGACGATTGTGACCTTCTTCCTGGCCATGGTGACTCCTGTGATGGGGTTTTCGAATCCTGAGGGAGATTAGCACGGGACCCTCTTACGTTCGGATGGGAAACCGCGGTTCGCTTGCCTGCTGCCGCAGTGCGAAGATAGGGCGCACTCGCCTGGTTCCGGGCGAAAGGTGGAGGGATTCCCGGTATGAAGCTGGCGTTTGTGGGCGGAACCGGCCCGGAGGGCCTGGGACTGGCGATGCGATTCGTCAAGGCCGGCCATGATGTGATGATCGGATCTCGCTCGACGGAGCGAGGGCAGGAGGGCGCCCAGAAGGTGCGCGAGGTCGTGCCGGGGGCGACGGTTTCGGGCGGGGAAAACGCCGATGTCATCGGCGACGCCGAGGTGGTGTTCCTTACCTTCCCCTATTCAGGCCAGGAGGCCACTCTAGAGGCCATTGGATCGGTCCTGGCAGGAAAGCTGGTCTGCAACGTGGTCGCCCCACTCGAGTTCCAGAAGGGCATCGGTGCTGTGGCGATGAACGTTGACGGGAATAGCGCTCTCCAGGAGGCGGCCGCCCAGCTGCCGGACAGCACCGTGGTATCGGCGTTCCAGAACATGAGCGCCGAGGAACTCCAAGAGCTGGATCACTCCATTGATTGTGATGTCCTGGTATGCGGCCGCGACGCTGACGCCAAGGCCACCATCGTTGGTCTGGCCAATGAAATCGCCGGCGTCCGCGGAGTTGATGCTGGGGGAGCTTCGCAGAGCCGCTACGTCGAGATGATTACCTCGATGCTCATCAACCTGAATCGGAAGTACAAGGCACAGACAAGCATTCGGCTTGTCGGCATCGACGAATAACGGCCGCGGGGATCCGGCCCCGGAGGGAAAAGACTATGACAGGCGTCGAGATCTACCCCGTCTCAGGGTTGCCGGAGATCACCGCAGGCACTGACCTGGCCGGGGCAATCGCCAAGGCGATGGAGGAGGCGGGCAACCCGCTCCGGGACGGCGATGTGGTGGCCGTCACCTCGAAGATCGTTTCCAAGGCCGAAGGCCGCACGGTGAAGCTTGACGAAGTGGAAGTTTCACCGTTTGCGCGTGAGTACGCAGAGAAATGGGAAAAGGAGCCCGCAATCATTGAACTGGTTCTCCGAGAAGCCAGGCGAATCGTTCGCCAGGTGGGGCCGGTGCTGGTCACTGAGACGCGACACGGCTTCATCTGTGCGAACAGCGGCGTCGACCAGTCGTCGGCAGGTGGAGCGGGCCTGGCGGTTGTACTACCGCTCGATCCTGACGCAAGCGCGGGGGCGATCCGGTCCGACCTTAACTCGCAGGGCATAGATGTCGCTGTGATAGTGACGGATACGTTCGGGCGGCCATGGCGAGAAGGGCAGACGGACGTCGCCATCGGCATTGCTGGGATGAACCCGATCATCAGCTACATCGGCCAATTCGACCCGCACGGACACGAGTTCAAAGTCCAGGCCATCTGTATTGCCGACGAGCTGGCGGCGGCCGCTGAGCTCGTGAAAGGGAATACCAGCCGGGTCCCCGCGGCGGTCATTCGAGGCCACGACTGGGAGACCGATGACGCCGCCACGATGCAGGAGATCATCAGGGACGGCGAAAGGGACGTGTTTCGGTAGTCTGGCGCCCGCTCTGGCGGAAACACTGCAACACCGGGGAGGTAGTCGTGAATCTCGTCGTTCGCTTCAAGCGTTTGCGCCGGGGCGCCCGGCTGCCAACGAAGGCGACGGAGCATTCAACCGGGTATGACATCTATGCGTGTTTGGACAGCCCGATGCAGCTGACACAGGAACCCAGGGCGATCCCTACGGGCATTGCCATGCAGGTCGATCCGGGCCTCGACGTTCAGGTTAGGCCTCGGAGCGGGCTCGGTCGGCGCGGAGTTTTGAGCACGTTCGGGACGATTGATGCCGATTACCGGGGCGAACTGTTCGTGACTATGTACACGACAGGCGCGAGCGTCGCGCATGAGGTGCGCGATGGCGATCGAATTGCACAGCTGGTGATGGCTTCACTCCCTGAAGTGAGCTTCATCGAGGTCGGGGAGCTCGATTCAACGGCGAGGGGTGAGGGCGGTCACGGGAGCACCGGACGATGAACCTGGTTTACGTGATTCTCGGGGCGATGGTCGGAGCGCCCGCGCGGTATCTACTCGGGACCGCGATTACCGACGCTAACTGGGGGCGATTTCCCTACGGAACGCTCGCCGTGAACATCACCGGCTGTCTGGCAATTGGGATCGTGGGAACGCTGGTCGTCGAGAAAGCGGCGCTTTCTCGCGAGGCTCGCCTGTTGATTATTACGGGCTTCCTGGGGAGCTACACGACGTTCAGCGCGTTTGGGTTCGAGACATTCGAGCTCATTAGAAGCGGGGATGTGTCGCGGGCCCTGGTTAACGCGATCGGGAGCGTGGTCGTTGGCGTACTGGCAGTCTGGGCAGGCGCGGCGATCGCCAAGGTGGCCTGGGCCTAGTGGACAGTTGGAGATGGTGGGCGGTAGTGGACTCGAACCACTGACCTCGTCGGTGTGAACGACGCGCTCTAACCGGCTGAGCTAACCGCCCGGCGTTTGCCCATTCTAGGTCCGCCCCACGGCATCCGCCATTTCTGGTGCAACCTCGAGAGACCCGTTGCGGAACGCTGACCGAATGGCCGTTGAAAGGGGGGCTTTGGTACCATGGCAACCGAGCAGGGGTGTAGCTCAGTTGGTAGAGCAGTGGCCTCCAAATCCACCGGTCGCGGGTTCGAGTCCTGCCGCCCCTGCCATACAATTTCCGGAGATGGCTGTATACCCGTCTCTCATGCGGCTAGTGCCGCAGGGTAGTCAGCTATTGCCGGCACGTTTGTGCTGGTGCCCAGGTGGTGGAACGGCAGACACGCTGTCTTGAGGGGGCAGTGCTCTTTTGGGCGTGCGAGTTCAAATCTCGCCCTGGGCACCATTTCTTGTTGGCGCCGTGGCCAAGTGGTAAGGCAGGGGTCTGCAAAACCCTTATCATCGGTTCGATTCCGATCGGCGCCTCCAATTTCAGCTTCCACTGAGCACGTCTCAGCACTACTAGGTTCGTCCCGTTTGGGTTACAGGGCCGGATAGGGATTATTGAGACTCCGGCCCCAATGGGGTTGAACAATGACTGAGAAGCCGGAGAGAAGATGCCGGGGCTGTGGAGAAGGCTCTATCACTCAGGTCCGCAAGAAGGGTGAGAACGGAGCGAAGCCCAGCTTCTAGCTCGGCAAAGTGACCATCTCCCCGGGCATTCGTAAGAGTATTGATGGCCCGACACACGAGGATTGCATGCGACCCATGCGTCTGGCACTTTCGAAAGTTGAGCATGGCGAGCCGCAGGGAGAACGTCGCGTTACGGTCGAGAATGGCTTGGCGGGCCGGCTCGATG
>DASCML010000053.1:0-4544 GCA_036010925.1 Dehalococcoidia bacterium
GCATGAAGCTCGAAGTGAGAGCAAGGTTTGCGCCGAAGCTAATTGGTTTTTCTTGCGACTTATTGAATTCAGCCAGAGCATCAAAAATCGCGTAAGAAGCCTTGCGGTTGGCGCCGAACGTCTCGACTTCAAGGTAAACCCTCTCGACTCCGGGGTAATCCCTCCTGATGTTGACCAATTCTCCGACGATGTTCTCAGGTGACCGAAATCGAACATATCTACCTTCGGAGAGTTTGGCCATCGCGTGATTTGAGCAATACCTGCACTTGAAAGGACATCCCCGTCCTAGCAACAGCGAAGGATATTCATCCGGCTGCTCCATCCACGGGTCCCATATCCGTCGATTGAGGTCAGGCAGCGCATCCAGGTCGCCGCGGAACTCCGCCGACGGGTTGCGATGAACTTCATCCGTCTCACGATCCCTGAACCACAGGTTCATGATGTCGCGCGGGTTGCCGTCGTTGGCCCCCAAGCTCTCGGCGAGTTCGGTGACGGCTCGCTCTCCCTCGCCTACGCAAATAGCGTCGAAATCGCCGTCCTCGATGACGGCCTCCGGATTGAGTGACGCATGGTGCCCTCCCAGGATCCGAAAAATTCCCGGGTCAGTTCTCGCTACGAATCGGGCGGTTTTGCGTGCCTGCCAATACTGCGTGGACACGGCTGTGAAACAGAACATGCCTGGCCGCTCTCTTCTGATGTATCGCCCGAGAAGCGCGTCAAGTGGTGTATCTGGCGTGATCACGAACAGTTCTACGTCGTGGCCAGCCTCCTGAAGAACGGAAATAATGAATCCGATGCCAAAGGGAATCTCATTAGGCGCTTGCATTGGCTTCTCGACAGAGGCGTAGGCCTCAACCGTATAGACGCAACCGATCTTCACCGCCGAGTCTCTGGCCCATAGTCGTCAGTCAACGTGTCCTCCGCTGTCAAGGCTTCCTCCAGAGCAGTACTGAAAGCCTATCGGAACATAGCCAGAAACGTAGCCAAGCTTGCGAACATTCGCAATGGATGGCGACCGCCTCTGGTATAAGGCAGATTC
This sequence comes from Dehalococcoidia bacterium, assembly GCA_036010925.1. Taxonomy (GTDB): domain Bacteria; phylum Chloroflexota; class Dehalococcoidia; order Tepidiformales; family Tepidiformaceae; genus DASCML01. Next base: position 1,040 of record DASCML010000053.1, read on the forward strand.
GTCGCGAACAACTACGGAAGGCTACGAACGCCTCGCTCCAGACATTGAACTCCGAAGCCCGGCCAATGGCCAGACTTGTTGTTGTTCGGCTCTTCTCGGCCCACCACCCCCAATGAGCGTCCGCGGTCGCTTTAAGCTTCGAGTGGTGTATCGTCCCTGTTCGCCCAGTCCCTCATCGAACCGTCATAAACGCGAACGTCGCTGTGCCCAAGCAGCTCGAAAACGAAGGCGGCGTGCGCGGCCCTGATCCCACCCTGGCAGTAGGTAATCGTGGGGCGCGCAAGGTCCAAGCCCGACTCATCGAGCAGTGCGACGATCTTGTCGGCGGGCAGGAATTTCCTGGAGTCGTCGCGCGCAACAAACCGAATCCACTCGAGGTGGCGAGCGCCCGGGACATGACCCTTCCGCCGGTTGCCGCGGTCGTTCGTGCCCCGCCACTCCGCATCCGTTCGGCAATCCATGACCTGAACGCCGTCGTCTGAGTGGCGTTCCAGGAGGTATTCGGCGTCTGCGATCAAATCGGGCCGGGCGCGAGCGACGAAGGTTCCTTCGTTCGGCTTGCTACTGTGGAAAGTAGCGGGCCGGCCCTCGCTGAGCCAGCGGTGCCAGCCGCCGTTGAGCACTGCCGCGTTGTCGTGCCCGTAGTACTTGAGCACCCACCAGAGCCGGGCCGCAACCAGCGCATTGTTGTCGTCGTAGCAGATCACCCTCGTGTCGGGGTGCACACCCAGGCGGCGCATCAGTCGCTCGAAGTCCGCGGGCGCCATGATGAAGGTCCCATGGTCGGCGTCACCTGTGGCAGGTCCCTTGATGTAGTAGTGCGCCGGAAGGTGGGCCGCTCCTGTGATATGCGCCCGTCGGTAGGCTTCGAGAGCGGCGCAGTCTATGACTCGAACGCCGGGGTCGTCGAGATGCTCCTGTAGCCAGTCAGGCTCGACGAGCAGTTCGGGATGGACGTACTCCATGTCAGTCACTCCAGGCTAGCGATCGTTCCGCGGATCGTGGCGGGTTCACCCGCTGCTTCCCATCAGGTGACGGTCGAAGTAGTCGAACAGCCGGCGCTCCATATACTCGAGTCCAGGGGCAGCCCGTGGCATGTGGCGCTCGCCGGGAAACACCATCAGGTCGTACTCCTTCTGCTCCTCCGTCAATGCACCGACCAAACGCACGGTGTGCCGGAAGTGAACGTTTTCATCAACCAGCCCATGGACCAGCAAAAGTCGGCCCGCGAGCCCGTGGGCGTGGGTCAGCGCGGACCCTTCCCGGTAGCCGTTAGGATTGTCCTGGGGTGTGCCCATGTACCGCTCGGTATATCCGGTGTCATACCCATCCCAGTCGGCGACAGGCGCACCAGCAACGCCAACCGAAAAAACATCCGGTCGTTTCATAAGAGCGAGGCAGGTCACATAACCCCCGTAGCTCCAGCCGAATATTCCCACTCTTGAGGTGTCCACAGAGCCCAACCCTTCCAGGAATCGAACTCCCGCCACCTGGTCTTCGATTTCTATTGTCCCCATTGCCCTGTCGATCGGAGCCTCGAAACCCAGTCCCCTATTGGCTGAGCCCCGGTTGTCCAACTTGAAGACGGCATAGCCTCTCTGGGCCAGGTATTGGGCGCGAAGGTCGACTGTCATACTCCATTCGTCGATCACACGCTGAGCATGCGGCCCTCCATAGACCGAAACCACGAGCGGCGCTAACTGACCGGAACCCTGACCCGGCGGCTCATAGAGCGCCCCGTGCAGGAGAGTGCCATCAGCCAGGGGAAAGCTCACCAACTTTGGCGGACATAGACCGATTCCAGATGCGCTGGTCCCGTCATTGTCGAACAGAATGGCCTCTTCGTTGCCATCCGACGCACTCCGCAGGCGAACAGCCGGAGCGGTGTCCATCGAACTGTGCACATCGATGAACCGCGCCCAGGAACGGCCGAATACGGCGGCATGCCACCCGGCCTCGGGAGTCAAACGCTTCACCTCGCCACCGTTTAAGGGAACTGAATAGATGTGGCGCTCCAGGGGGCTTTCCCGGGTCGACTGAAAATAGGCCAGCCCGGCTGCTTCGTCGATCCCGTAAAAGTTAGTAACGACCCAATCGCCTTCAGTCAGGGGCCTCTGAACGCTCCCGTCCTTTGAATACAGGTACAGGTGACGGAATCCGGACGTCTCTGAAGTCCTTACGAAGGAACCGTCGGGAAGGAAACGGAGGGCGTGGTCGATGTTGATCCAGGGTTCCGTCTTCTCCTCAAGGAGCAGTGAAGGAGACCAATCCTGTGCCTCGAAGACGTGCAAAAACAGTCGCTTCTGTTCCCGATCGACGCTGGTCACGACCAGCGCTCCGTCGCTTCTCCAGTTGACGCTCACGAGGTATGAATCTTCAGGTCCGGGGACCTCCACCCACGTAGTGGCACCGCTGCCCACGTGGACTATGCCGAGCCGAACTAACGCGTTCGGCTCTCCGGCAAAGGGATACTCATGTCCCTCTTCGTCCTGGCTTTCACGATGATCGTGAAGGATCCGGAACCGGGGAATGTGGCGGGTGTCCGCCTCCTCGAAGGCGATCCAGCACCCGTCCCCGCTCCACCAGTAGCCGGCTGTTCGGTCGAACTCCTCCTGAGCGATGAAGTCCGCCAGCCCGTGTGTGAGGCCCGGCTCGGCACCACCGGTGAGTTGTCTGACCGAACCTTCGGCAACATCGACGACATGGAGTTCCGATTCCCGGACAAAGGCAAGTTGAGTCCCATCCGGACTCAGCCTCTGGTCGATGCTGCCGGCGGTGCCATCCACCCCGACGAATTCGCCATCGCCAACCCGAACCCGTGCGCCCTCGCCAGAGGGGACCAAGAGCACGGGCGGGTTGGCATCACTCCCCCAGTGGTAGTCGGTCACTCCGAGCTCTCGAAGGCGCAGCCGTTCCCTGCGAAGGATCTCTTCCCTACTCAATTCCTGCTCACCGGACTCGGCACCGGGCCCGGCGAGCAGTCTTCTTTTCCCCGCATCGATGTCGAACTCCCAGAGGCTCAGCACCAGTCCAGACTCTTCACTCCAGAGGTAGGTCACCGATCGGTCGTCCGGTGTGAACCCCCAGCGGGCAGGCGTTGCCATGCCGGGGCGCGGATACCGCGCAACTTCCTCGATTGTCAGCGAAGCTTGATTCCCCACCGTCACGAGTAGGCCTCTTCGCGAAGAGCTTCGATGCCCTCGACACTCTTCGTGAGTCCGCCGCTCAGTATCTCCGGCACATCTGAGGTCACGAGAACATCGTCCTCGATCCGAATTCCGCCGACGTCGGCCACTTCATCAACTCGCTCCCAGTTCACCTGGTCTCTAAACCGTTCGCGAATCTCGGGGTCTCGAATCAGGGCCGCGATGAAGTAGATGCCCGGTTCGATCGTCAGGACATGCCCCTCCTGCAACGGAAGATCGAGCCTTAGCCACTTGAGCCCGAATCTCTCGCTGGGCTTCCTGCCGACCAGGCAACCGCCGGCATCGTGGGTAGCGAGGCC
>DASCML010000054.1:0-7929 GCA_036010925.1 Dehalococcoidia bacterium
ACTTCACCAGATGGTGCTCCACGAGGAGCTTGCCTATCACCGCGCACCTCACGGAGGCAGACTATTCACTATCGGAATCACCGGCCCAACCATGCTCGTCCATGCAGACGAGTGCCAACGCGAACGCTGGCTTCCTGCGATGGCCTCCGGCGACCACTGGTACTGCCAAGGATTTAGCGAACCGGAGAGTGGAAGCGATCTCGCATCAATGGCCAGAAGATCTGGACAACAAACGGGCATGTCGCCGACCGCATGTTCCTGCTTGCCCGCACCGACGCGGATGTCCCCAAGCACAGGGGTATCAGCGCGTTCGTTGTGGACATGAAAGCACCCGGGATCACCGTCTCCGGCATCCCCAATCTCGCTTACAGGCGTGACTTCAACCAGGTCTACTTCCACAACGTCAGGATCCCTGCCGAGGACCTGTTCGGCGGCGAGAACCAGGGGTGGTATGTGGCGACCACGACTCTCGACTTCGAACGTTCGAACATTGCAGCAATTTCCGGGACCAGAAGGACCGTGCACGACCTCATCAGGTGGGCAAAGGAGCCGAGGCCGGGTGCACGGCCATGGGACAGCGATGCGACACGAACCATGCTCGGGGAGTTACTGATCCAGGTCGAAGTAGGGCGATTGCTCGCCTATCGCACAGCCTGGCTCCAGTCTCAAGGCGAGATTCCGAATCACGAGGCGAGCGTCGGCAAGCTCTGGATGGCGCTTCTCGGGATAAAGGTGGCCAACACGGGCGTCAACCTGATGGGGCCGTTCGGTGCGCTAGCCGCCCCCGGATCAAAATGGGCTCAACTCCATGGGCGGGTCCTCACGTCATACCTACTGGCGGCATCGGGACCGATCGGCGGGGGTACGAGCGAGATTCAGAGGACGATCATCGCAACCAGAGGTCTTAACTTGCCGCAAGGCTAGGGCGATTCGTCGCGAACCACGGCCGTCGGCGTCGCGTCGTCCCGATTACGGTCAATCAGGGGAGCGTCCCCACCCAGCAACGCGTACCCGATCGACAAACCGACTGCCGCGCCCAGAACTAGAGCAATCCAGGTGCCGTTGGGTATTCTTGACATTTGCCTAAGGGTAAACAGTAGACCGCTATGATCAGTAGTGGATGGAGCGCGGGACACCACCCCCGTCGTGATGGCATCACCGGTTATCGCTGACGCTCTCGACGATGCGAGAAACGCGACAATCCAGGCCACCTCTTCGGACTCGATGAAACGTCCGATCGTGTACGCCCCGCCCATCACCCGTTCCGTCTCGTTCAGGGTGGTTCCGGACGCCTCGGCACGGGCGCTGAGCACGGCAGGCGGCGCTTCGGTTCGTGTGAGGCCTGGGCGTACGACGGTGACGTTGATCCAGTCATGCCCAAGTTCGTCGGCAAGGTTCTTGGTCATTGCTGCGACGGAGACGTTACGGATCGTTCCGATGGTCGAGCCGGTCTGACACGCGGCAAGACCGGAGATATTGATGATTCGTCCCCATCCTTGCTCCCGCATGCGTGGGGCACCCGCCTGGGCACACCTGAGATACCCCATACCCTTGGTGTTGAGCTCATCCCAGAGAAGGTCCGATGTAATGTCGTCCAGCCGAGGCGCCCTGCCTTGCCCACCGGGCCTGACGGCATTGTTCACGAGTACGTCCACCACCTACCCAGCTCTCTGCTGGCCCGCTCCACCATGAACCGGACAGCCTGGTTATCGGCGACAATCGAAATTATCGTTCGCCCGGTCTCCGCCGCCAGCTCATTAGCTGAGGCGACAAGTGCCTCTTCGCCCCTGGCTACTATTGCGCGCTTATCTTCGAGTTGCAGGTCCCTGACCCCTCCGCGGAACGGTGTATTCTCGATGAGCGGGAACCCGGTTCCTACGCCGACACCCAATCCCCACTCGGCCTGATTATGCCTCGTCTCGGGCAACCTCGACCGCTAGCGTCGTCGTTTGGCCACCTCTACTGCCCGCCGATGCGCCGCCAATTCCACCGAATCGTCCAGTCGCTCGAGTTCGACCTGCTCTCCTGTCTTTCGCTGCAACGCTTGGTTGAGAAGAAAGTCCGTCACCTTGGGGTTCTTAGGTAACAAGCTGCCATGGAGGTATGTCCCTATCGCGTTCAGGCGTCTCGCGCCTTCGGTGTGGTCCTTCGTGTTGTTTCCCGAGCCATGCTGTACCGTTCCGAACGGTTGCTGGCCCGGCCCGAGAAACGTCCGCCCTCCGTGGTTCTCGAATCCGACCACCTCGCCGAACGGAGTGTCCAGCACAACGTTGCCGACGCAGCGATTCGTTCTGCCGCCCGGGTGGCGAGTCACCATGTCGAAAACGCCGATACCGGTAAGTTCGGCGCCTCCTTCGTCCACGTACTTCGTCCCAAAGAGTTGGAAGCCTCCGCAGACTGCAAGCATCGGCATCCCCGCATCGACCGCCAGCCGTACCTGCTCACCCTTCGAGGCCAGGTCCGCCGCTACCCGCATCTGCTCGCCATCCTGACCGCCCCCAACCAAGAGAATGTCCAGTCCTGATAGATCGAGTTCCTCCTCCACACCGACCCTGTGGACTTCCAGCGGGATTCCGCGCGCCTCGCTTCGTCGCTGGAGCGCGATCACGTTGCCGCGGTCGCCATAAACGTTCATCGCCTCCGAGTAGAGGTGCCCGAGACGCAGAGTCACCGTCACTGAGCACGTTCCCAATAGGGCTGGGCCGCCCCCCGCCGAACAAGCTCGGCTCGAAGGTCGAGCATCGCCGTATAAGTGGGAAGAACGAAGACGTCCGTGCCCTCATCGCAATCGGAAACAAGAGAATCCAGCAGAGCGGCCGGAGTGCGAACCACTTTTGTTGCGCCCGGCCAGCCTGCGTACTTCAGCCGGAGAGCCATGTCCTCGGCGCGCTCTCCACCTGCCCAGCAGGTCCCAACACGTGCGGCGAGAACTTCGAAGTTAACATCCCAAATCCAGGACACATCGCGACTGTCCGCGAATCGGTCATTGAGCAACACCGCAACCCGAAGCGGGGTAACTTTCCCGTCAAGGGATGCGAGAAAGGTGAGCAGCTGATCGGTTCCCGCCGGATTCTTCCCGAGCAGGAGGCGCAACCTGCGGCCCTCCAACTGCACTAACTCCTGTCGCCCGAAGGCAGGTTCAACTCTCTCGATTCCATCGGCGATGGCCCCGGGGGCGACCCCCAGGACACGCGCGATGGCCGTGGCCGCGGCAGCGTTATAGATGTTGTAGGCTCCGGCAATCGGGATGCTGAGTGTCTCCCCATCGATTCGAAATGTCGACTCGTCGAGCCCGGTTTCCAGGTCGGTTACAACCGTATCCAGTGCTGGCCGACGGTTGCCGCAGCCCGAGCAGGCCCACTTCCCAACATGAGCGAAATAGCGCTGTTCGTAGCTGAGGGGGGACCCGCACCGACTGCACCAGCGGACATCACCTGGACTCGCAACGTCTGCGACCAGCGCCGGGGAGTCAACCCCAAAATAGTGAGTAGGCCCTTTCCAGTCGGATCCCAGCGAGGCAACAAGCGGGTCATCAGCGTTCAGGACGAGCGTTGAATCGGGACTCGCTTCGGCCAGCGCTTCCCTCCAGATTTGGGCCACGGTATCGACCTCTCCGTATCGGTCGAGCTGGTCGCGTAAGATGTTTGTGAACGCTATGACATTCGGGGCGAGAGCTCCCACAGCCGCCGGCATAGTGGCCTCATCCGTTTCGAACAGGCCGACGTCGTGGTGGCGAAGCTTTCCCCGAGGTCCCGTCTGTTGCAGAAGGGTGCTGGCGAATCCCCGCACCATGTTCGAGCCCTCGCGATTGTGCAGATATGTGAGGCCCTCAGCGTTCAGCACGCTGGCAACAATTTGACTGGTAGTTGTCTTCCCGTTTGTACCCGTCACGAGGACCCGGCGGGGGACCTGCAAACCCAGCCTTGAAACCAAGTCGGAGGCAATCCGAGTGGCAACAAGCCCAGGGAGAGCAGTGCCTCCACGACCGAGCCGACGACTTATGACAGCGGCTGCCTTCCCGGCAAGCACAGCGATGGTGAAGCGCAAGTCCATTAGCGGAGTGTAGAACGTAAGAAGTGGACTGGGCGATCGACGATTCCAGTTCTACTCACGTCGAACTTACCAGTGCTCGACCATAGTGCACCGGTCCTAGGCAATGGCAGCCCGGCCTTGGCCGTCGCGGCAAACCCCGAGTCGTTCTTGGCGCCGGCCTGCAGCCAGACGGTCCTCGCTCCGATGGCGATAGCTTGTTCGGCCACAGGACCGATATGTTCGGAGAGAACAAACTCGTCGATCGGAGATAGCTTGCGATCTGATACGGCGGTCGTCGGCGCTTCGAGAAGGTTTTCGAGCGCCTTACCCACGGCTTCGCTTCTTGCGCCGCTGCTTCTTTCCAACGGGAGGGCTAGGCTCCGCCGTCGACGGTTTCGCCGACTCAGGAGCGGACGCCTCAACCAGTTCCCATCCTTCAGGGATGTCCACGCGCGCGCCGGCCACGGCGCCGATCGCCTGAGCCGTGGCCAGCGCCCGGTCCATGCCGTCCTCCTGAGTAGAAGCCGGTACGGGAATCTGAGCGAGAGTAAGGTGCCTTTCGTTGTCCTTAACAAGCACAAGGGCAAACTGGCGCAGCGAATCAGCCTGGTCTCGCCAACGATCGGGCTCGTCTCCTTCAATAGTTATCTCGAGATGATCGATGCGGCCGAAGGGCACAAGCTCCCTGGTTCCGATTCCCATGCCAAGAAACCCCTGCTGGAACGTCACCAATCCCTTCCTGCCGTCGACGACGACGTCGGCTCCCATTAAGGCAGACACCAGCCCCATGACCGCGATGGGCGCTACGATGAGGCAGAAGAACAACAGCGCCACAAGTACCCAAAACGGAAGGGCGCCGCGAGTCAGCGCAACCCACGTACCCGCCCCAATTACGAGGGCGAGCCCGAGCAGCGGAAGCCCTGCGGTGCTGCGCGCGTTTCGAATCTCAACCTTTTCGGCGCCGATGACGGCCAGCGACCGATGGAGTACCACGACGCGGCTCCCGTCCCGGCGCGTTGTGACTATATGATCGGGAAGCTCTAGTTCGACCACGGATCTAGCCTAACCCTCCGTAAGGCCGAGGGTAGACCTTCGATTCAGCTCGCTCCTCGGGACCAGGCGTCCGCGCAGAATCTAGGGTGGAAGTGCCTGAAACATCCCGATGACAACCTTGACGGCGAGCGCATACTGGTTTGCAGAGGCTGTCCAGATAAACGTGGACGCCGGAGGGAGGAAGCGACGTGTCCAACCGCAAGCTCCATGCCCTCTACGGAGTATGGGTGGTCCAGAATTAGGGCCTGCCATTGCAGGCCGGACACAGTTCGCCCATCGGCTCCCGAATCCCATCACATTCGGCGCACAAACAACAGACTTGGTACGGCGCGCAACGAACCATCAGGTTCCACAAGGGAAGGTAGCTAAAGGGCCCGGCTTGCGGCCAAGAGCCGTTATGAAGCCTAACCCCCCGGGGGCACTTCCCGGGGGGTTGCTTTTCCTCGCTCGGAGCCACCGTTTGCTAGCATTCGGACCGTATGCTTCCGCTCGACTCACACATACACGCGTTCTCCGGCCGGCAGGTAAGCGAACGTGTCGCCCTAGCCGGCCGGGACCAGACTTTTGCGGAAATGTACTCAGATCCGACTGCCCTCATGGTCACGGTCGATGAAGTCGTATCCCAGCTTGCCGCCGGGGGATTCGGCGGGGGACTTGTCAGCGGATTCGCCTTCGAGGAACTCTCGAACTGTGAGCAGCAGAATGAGGACCTGCAAGCACACTGCATGGACAAGCTGGAAATAGGAATCATGGCCTCAGTGAACCCAGCCCGCGGTGGGTGGGAAACTGTGGCCCGCCGCGCCATCGACCGAGGGGCAGCCGGGTTCGGAGAGCTGCGGCCCGGCAGCCAGGGATGGAGCCCTCTCGGTCCGGCGGGCCATCACCTATGTGAGCTTTCCCGGGATGCAGGGGTTGCCCTGCAGTGGCACGTGAGCGAGCGATTTGGGCACGAATACCCCGGCAAAGCCGGTGGCATCGCCCCCGAGGAACTGGCCGCGGTCGCCTCACGATTCCCGGAGATTCGGCAGGTGGGGGCACACCTTGGCGGCGGCCTGCCTTTCTACCTTCAAATGCCGGAAGTTGCCGAATCTTTAAGAAACGTCTGGTTTGATACGGCTGCGTCATCGCTGTTGTATGATGACCGGGCCATCCCACGCGTCGTCGACCTCGCAGGGCCGCGGCGCGTGTTGTTTGGTTCGGACTACCCCCTACTTTCCTCGCGGCACCACCTCGATCGGGTGCTCGCGGTGATTGGACCCGAGCATGTTGATGCCGTGTCGGGTGGGAACCTCCGAGACATGTTTTATGAGCTCTGGGAAAGATGAATCAACCTTCGACTGACCACCTGCGTCTGTTCGTGGCATGTGAAATGCCGGAAGACGTCCGCGAAACAATAGGTGGAGTGATTGACGAGCTACGGGAGAGGAGTGGCAGTGCCGTCCGGTGGGTGCGCCCCGAGGGCGTGCATATCACCGTGAAGTTCCTCGGCGAAGTCCAGGAGCGATCCCTTCCAGCGGTGAAGATGGCACTCAATGAAGCCGTCACCCGGAATCAGCCGTTCAATCTAGAGTTCTCCAACCTCGGCATGTTCGGGGGCCGTGAAGGTCTTCGAATCATGTGGGTCGGGATCGCCGGCGATGTGCTCAGACTCGAAGCGCTGGTCAGGGACGTAAACACAGCCCTGGCCGTCGTTGGGTTCGAGCCCGAGAAGCGGCCGTTCCGGCCGCATCTCACGCTAGGCCGCGTGAGAGACGAGATCCCGACACGCCAGCGTGCCGAGATCGAGGTTGCAGTCGGCAAACTCGACATTCCGCCATGCTCATGGCGAACCTCACAGGTGTCACTAATGCGCAGCCGCTTGCTCCCTGGCGGGGCTCGCTACGACATAATGGGGACGTTTCCGCTTCGCGTGGTGATGCCGGCAGTATAGCGCCGGAACAGATCGCTCTACTGGCCCTCTTCTTCGTCCTCAGGTGGAGTCGACCCCTCAGTCGAAGCTTCGCTGCCCTGGTCCCCGGAGGCATTTTTATCAGCTGCAGCAGGATCGATGATTGGCGTAATCGGGCCGACCCCGGTAGCGACCACGGCGTCGTCGACGGTCTTCTGGGTCGAGATTACGGCTGGGGCCAGCTCAGGCTGTTGCTCGCTCGCCTGGGATAGTACCGCATTGGCCTCCTCAAAGAGCACCCGCAGCAATTCCCTCTGCGAGTCGTCGACTCCACGATCCCTGGCGAGGACAGCGAGATCCCGCGCGTCGCGCTCGAGGTTCTCGAGATCGACCGCCAAGAGGGAGCCGCGCTCGAAAGCCTGCTGGACCTCGAACACGCGAGCTTCAGTCTGCCTGATCTGGACATCAACTTGGCCGTCGCCATTCTCAAAGACGTCGCCTATGCGCCCCCGGGTAACCTTGAGTGTGTAGTTCCAATCCCCTGGCGAGGAGTCATCGGCAGTAACAAAGCCATAAGTGATAATGCCAAGCCCGACGACGAACGTCGCAACAGCTGCAGCGGCAAATGAGGTTCTCAGCCAGCCCAATGACGTCTCGGCCATAGGCACGAAGGAAGGGCGGCGGGCAGATGTGAGGAACGCCTCCCGCAACGTTTCTTTGAATTCCGGATCCGGCCGGGCTTCGCCCAAGGCGGTACCGCCAACATGACCGATTTCAAGAAGTGGACCGAGCCAGTCTGCTTCGCGGTCAAATACGGCGAGCGCTTCGTCGACGGACGCGCCGCCATCGACCATGGCCTGTGCTTCCGCATAGACCCAAGCCTGTCTAGATGCGCGCCGTTCGAGCAGTCTCATTCGTCTTTCCGTATCCATTGTCGCAGCCTGGCGATGCCTTTG
>DASCML010000055.1:0-21126 GCA_036010925.1 Dehalococcoidia bacterium
CGGAATCCCACGCCGCGATCGTGAGAGGCCCGCCTCGGAGTGGGCAGAGGTTGGAGTCCGATTCCTAGGAACGATTCCGCCCGGCGAGGTTCCCGGTCGGCTTGCAGGAGCCTCGGTTGGCTGGCTCCCGCTCGACCCAAAAGTTACCAATAGCCTACTGGCTTGGCCGACCAAACTGACCGAATATATGATCGTGGGCCTTCCCGTTGTCGCTTCCGACCTGCCGCTTCCAGGCAGGACAATTCGGGATGAATCCTGCGGCGTTTTGGTCGACGGACTCGACCCCGAGGCTCACGCCACCGCCATCTGCGAACTCCTCACCGATGAGGAGCAGGCAAGGCGGCTCGGAGAGCACGGCCGAAGGGCCGCGCTCGAGAGGTATAGCTGGGCGCCGGAAGCCCAGAAGTTACAGTCGCTTTACGGCCAACTCGTTAGCTTCGGTTGAGCTAACGTTGACCGCTTAGCGACGTGGGATACGATGCGAACAAGCGTATTAGAAAAAGGGGACATCTGTGATTCGAAAGCCGAAGATCCGGATGACGGCGATCGGAGTCGTTGCAGTGGCTTGGACCTTGGCCATTGGACCAGTTGAGGTGTCCCGCGCATTCCCGCTCGGCGATGTCGATCTCCCATCCGGAAAAGAGAACACGAGCGTAATCGTCCAGAATGCCGGCACCGAGCCAGCCACCATCGTGATGGACGTTTACAGGCCGGACGGAACCATCGTTCCGGGCGCGACGCGTGAGGAGGAAGACGTCCCCGTTGGCGGCACGAGGAATTTCCCACAGTCGGCCAACGAAAATCTCGATCTCGGATTTAGGGGCCTCGGCGTCGTATCAGCCTCGGAGCCGGTCAACGCCCTCATTGTGCGTGATATTCTTAACTCAGCCGGGCTCAAGTCCTATTCGATCGCAAGCGGGGCTGCTGCCGGCGGTCGCAAGCTGGCGATCCCGATCGCCTTCAACGAACTCCTGTCGAACCAGTGGAATAGCCGCGTTGCTGTGGTCAATGCTGGAACCCAGACCTCCTGTGTCAAAGTCACCTACTTCCCGGTAGGGGAAGGCAAGCAGCCGGTTATCGACCAGCCGACCGGTCAGCCCGGATGCCCCGGAGGAGGACATGCCGTCCCTGTTGCAGGGCAGATCACGCTGGGTAGAACGGGCACCAACGTTACGCGGTTCCCGGAGGCCACCGACAATAACCAAATGGCGATCCTCATCGAGGTTCTGAACGCCGGAGACAACAACGTGGCCGCCAACGTGGACATCTACAGAAGCGACGGAAATCGTCTGCTTGGAGCCTACGAGGGCCTGGTTATTGACGACACAAACCCAGGCGATGACGACGTTGGCACCAACATCATCGTGCCGCTCGCGATCAAGAGTCAGAGCGGTTTCTACTCGGTCATCGGCGTCCTGAACGTCGGCGACGGTTCGTCGGACGTCCAGATTCGCTACCAAGGAGTGGACGGCAATCAAACCGCGATTGATCACACGGTCACTTTGCAGGATGTGACTAACGTTGGCGTTCATTCCATCTACTCATCCAATGAGATCCCTCTTGGATTCATCGGCTACGCGACGGTGACATCCTCGCAACCGATGGGCGCGGTCCTTATCCGAGGGAAGCAGACTACCGCCTTCAGTGGCGTCAACGAGCCCACCTATTCGGCGGGGCGAGCGGTGCCCGTGGATCAGGCGGGGCTCGTTTGGAATCTGCCTCTAATCTTCCGCCGCCTCTCGGCAAGCGGATCATTCTTCGGGTACAACAGCTGGATCCAAGTCCAGGTACCGGACGGCAGCACCGCCCAGGTAACGCTGCGGTTCGTTGGTGATCCGGTCTTCGCAGGAGACTGCCCGACCGGGCCGTTTGAGGCTTCGTTCCCGGTCAACGGGAGCAAGGTGTTCCTGATGAACGCGGAATCCGACAACGGCTTCCCGCCCGACAACGCACCTATCTGCTTCTTTGGGGGCGCCCAGGTCATCGCCGACAAGAACGTGATCGTCATTTCCAACGTAACGGCCGACCACTTCGGGAACAGCGACGCAGACGGCCTCTACAACGGTTTCAGATAAACATCCGAGGACCGGCTACGGTAGCTAAAGACGAGATGGAAGAGAGGCGGCAGCCGCTAAGTGAGCTGCCACCCCTATCTGAGTCCCCGCGCGTCTCGGTTATCGTTCCTGCCCTCAATGAGGAGCGCTACATTGAGCGCTGCCTCCGGGGTTTCGTCGGCCAGGACTATCCCGCTTCGCTTCTCCAGGTGATCGTCGCAGAGGCCGGGAGTTCGGACCGGACGCGTGAACTGGCGGAGGAAGTTTCCAGGGAAGCGGCGATCGAAATTCGCCTCGTCGATAACCCGGGCCGCTCGACTCCGAGCGGATTCAACAGCGGGTTGGCGGTGGCGAAGGGAGAGGTTGTCGTCAATTTCATCGCCCACGCCGAACCGGCGCCGGATTTCGTTCGCGCCAACGTCGAAGCTCTTCGAACCACGAATGCCGCAGCAGTCGGCGGGCCAATCGAAACCCGGGGAAGCGAGAGGTTTGGTCGCGCGATCGCCGCGGCCGTTTCGCATCCTTTCGGCGTCGGGGATGCGAAATTTCGTTACTCGTACGAGGCAGGATACGTGGACACAATCGCCTTCGCCGCCTATAGGCGAGAGTGCTTCGACGTCCTGGGAGGCTTCAGCACAAATCGCGTACTGGCAGAGGACGACTTCTTCAACTTCGAGGTGCGAAGCGCCGGGGGACAGCTCTTCCTCACTCCGGAGGTTCGGAGCATTTACTACTCCCGGAGCACACTCCGCTCTTTGGCACGCCAGTATTTCGGATACGGGCGCGCCAAAGGACGAGCGATGGTCGAAGAGCGGAGCAGTATCCGACCGCGACACCTGGTTCCCGCGGGAACGCTGGTCGTCGGGGGTGCCCTGGCACTTCTCAGCCCGTTCCTTGCAGGCGCCCGAGTGGCCCTGGCAGGCGGCGCGCTCATCTACGCGACTCTCGGGGGCCTCTCAGGAATCCGCGCCGCACGCAGACAGGAGAGTCTCGCCGACTCTCCCCTCATCGCCCTTGTGTTTCCGATCCTTCACGCCTGCTACGGGACGGGCACCCTCGTGGGATCGTCCGCAGCAGTTGGTCGCAGCCTGCTTCGCCGAAGTTGAGGGGGGGGGCCGTAGCCTTTACACGGCCGCAGGTGGCACCCTATGCCGCATGGCACCACCAACCGGCTCCGGACCACTCGCCAGAATTCGAGTACTCGACTTTACCTGGGCCTTGGCAGGGCCCTTCGCGACGATGCAGCTCGCCGACCTCGGCGCAGAGGTCGTAAAGGTGGAATACCCAGAAACTCACGAGAAGGAGCGTGGATTTGGCCCTTACATCCAGGGAATCTCCACCTTTTTCTTCAGCATCAACCGAGGCAAAAGGGGAATCTGCGTCGACCTCAAGGACCCCCGTGGCAAAGAGCTCGTCATGAAACTGGCCCAAGAAGCCGACGTACTCACCGAGAACTTTCGCCCCGGGACGATGGACAAGCTCGGGTTGGGCTACGAATCCCTCAGCGAGATCAACCCTCGGCTCATTTATGCAGCCCTCAGCGGATTCGGCCAAACTGGCCCGTACAGCCAGTACGCAGCTGTCGATGCTGTTGCCCAGGCGATGGGCGGCACCATGTCGCTCAACGGCGAGCCGGGAAGGCCACCATTGCGGGTTGGAGTAAGCATCGGCGACATGGTCGCGGGCCTCTACCTAGCATTCGGGATTCTCGCCGCGCTCCGCTCTCGTGACACAACCGGCCGGGGGCAGCTCCTCGACGTCGCTCTCATGGAGGCACAGGTCGCGCTTTGCGAGAACGCCATCGTCCGCCGCTCGGCGCTGAATGAGAGCCCCACGCGGATCGGAAGCCGTCATCCACTGGTAGCTCCCTTCGGTCCGTTCGAATCTGCCGATGGGCACGTCGTCATAGCCAATATCAAACAATGGGACCTGTTTTGCGCCCTGATCGGCCGCGACGACCTGGCCCTGGATCCACGATTCACGACCAACCGCAGTCGTCTTGAAAACGTCGATGCCCTCGAGGCCGAATTGCAGGCGACGTTGAAGACTCGCACCACAATGGAATGGTTCGAGATGCTTAGAGATTCGAATGTCTGCGCCATCGGCAAAGTTAATTCAATCGCCGATCTCTTCCATGACCCGCACATTGCCGAGCGAAACATGCTGGTCGACGTGCCTATGCCATACGGGCTTCCCGGCACCATCACGCTTCCGAATTCTCCGATCCATCTCTCGGAGACACCCCCCTCTGTGAACCGACCGATGCCCGAACACGGAGGGGACACCGACGATGTTCTCGATTCCTGGCTCTCGCTGGAAGCCGCCGAAGTGACCGGGCTGCGAGCGGCCGGCGTCATCAAGTAGTCCGTGTCGAGCCCCTGGGATCCGGACCGCTACCAGCGCTTCAAAAAGGAACGCGATCAGCCGTTCTTCGACCTGCTCGACATGGTCAACCCTATTCCGGGAGGCGTGGCCGCAGACCTGGGCTGTGGCACGGGTGAATTGACGCGTGTCCTTCACAAGGCGGTCGGTGCTGCTTCGACGCTCGGCATCGACAGCTCAGAGACGATGCTATCTCGAAGTACTCCGTTCGTCGGAGAGGGCGTTCGCTTCCAATTCGGCAGGGTCCAAGATTTCGCACCCAGCAGGCCGCTGGACCTCATCTTCTCGAACGCAGCGCTTCAATGGCTGGATGACCACGAGTCGCTGTTTGAAAGGCTCGCGAGGTCAGTCGGCCCCGGCGGGCAGCTGGCGGTTCAGCTGCCCGCCAACTCCAGTCATCCTTCACACGCGCTTGCTTTCGAAATGGCCCGAGAAGAGCCGTGGCGGACCGAACTCGATGGTTACGTTCGGGATTGGCCAGTCCTCAAGCCCGAGAAATACTCGGAGCTCCTGTACTCGCTGAGCTTCACTCGCCAGGACGTAAGCCTTCGGGTGTACCCTCACGAGCTCGAATCGTCTTCAGCGGTGGTCGACTGGGTCCGGGGAACCCTGCTGACCGACTACCAGAGGCGGATGAATGGTGATGCTTTCGAACGATTCGTCGAATCGTATTCAGCTCGACTATTGCCCCGGCTTCCTGACAGCAAGCCGTATCTGTACACCTACAAACGAGTCCTCATCTGGGGGGCTCGGCCGGGTACTGAACCAGCCTAGTACTGGATCAGGAAACACTGGGCAGCGAGTTTGCGGGGGATTAGGCTAGCGGCGTGTCTGAGCGGTCAGAGGTGGAAGCCCACGTTGTGAGCACCCGCTTTTCGGTTGAAGTGGCGGGTAACTCCGTCCCCGCGCTTTTCTTTGCTCCGCGCGAGCCCGGTGATGGGCCGTTGCCACTGGTGCTGATTCAACACCCGGCGACGAGTAGCAAAGACGATTACTTCGTCGCAGACGTGGCACGATTGTGGACCGCCCGCGGCTGGGTCTGCGGCGGCATCGACGCGCCGCTGCACGGCGACCGCGAGCCGCACGACCCGATGTCGCTGTTCGGCGACCGCGACCGACTCGAGGATGCGGTTGCCCAGTTCACCTTCGAGGTCGCGGCTGTGCTCGAGGACCTCGAAGGTAGGTACGTGATCGATCCGGAACGAATCGCTTTCGTCGGCTACTCTCTCGGCTCGATGATGGGCCTTCCGGCCGTCGCCGCGAGTGGACGGTTTCAAGTTGCAGTGTTCTGCCTCGTCGGCGAGGGCGGCGTTGTTGGAGCGGCGTCGAGCCCAGACGGACCTGTGCGCTCCCTCACCGACGTTTCAGTCAGGATCGTAGGCAAAACCGACGATCAGCTCATACCGCGGGAATCCACCCAGGCTTTGTTCGATGCGCTGCCGGGCGAGAAGGACCTCGTCTGGTTGCCTGGTGGTCATTTCGAAATTGGTCCTGAAGTGACGGCGGCGGCCTTCGAATGGCTCGATGCCACTCTCTGACCCAAATCAGTCCCAACAATCAGATCGGGAGGTCTCAAATGTCAGATATTTTCAACTACGCACTGGCCGATCACGTCGCAACGTTGACGCTCAACCGTCCTGACGTGATGAACGCTCTCAACCGGGAGCTGTATGCGGAGCTCGAACAGGGCGTGCGCAACTGTCACAGCGATCCGGAAGTCAGGTGCTTGATAATCACCGGTGCCGGCCGAGCGTTTTGCTCGGGCGACGACGTCAAGCAGATCATGCTCGGTGAGCAGAGAGATGCGTCCACACGCAGGCTGAGCGAAGTTCGACCGCGGCCCACCCCAGCCGGGGCCGCAATCCTCGAATGCGACAAGCCGGTCATCGCGGCCGTGAACGGCGCGGCTGTCGGCTGGGGTATGGACCTGGCGTTACTGACGGACATTCGTATCGCGTCGGAGAAAGCCAAATTCGGTGAACTCTTCATCAAGCGCGGACTGGTCGCCGACCTCGGCGGCCTCTGGCGCCTGCCGTTGCTGGTAGGCTCATCAAAAGCAGCGGAGCTCCTCTTCACCGGCGACATCATCGATGCCGCCGAAGCCGAGAGGATCGGCCTGGTATCAAAGGTAGTGCCAGCTGAAGAGCTGTTGGGCTCAGCCAACGAAATGGCCGCCCGCATTGCCCAGAATCCACCGATCGCGATGCGCTACATGAAAGAGGGTCTGAGAAGAGCTCGCAACGCCTCCATGGATGAGATGGGGGCATACATCGGCTCGTCACTGGCCTATCTCTTCACGACCGAGGATCACAAGGAAGGGGCAACCGCGTTCGTCGAGCGCAGAGAACCCGTATTCCGGGGCCGCTAACACGCCATCTTGTGGCTCCGAATCCAGGGTCTGCCCCGTGATACAATTCGGCCGGTTCGAAACCGCGGGCGTGGTTCAATGGCAGAATGCGACCTTCCCAAGGTTGAGACGAGGGTTCGATTCCCTTCGCCCGCTCCATTACATATCCGGTAGATCTATGCGGCTGTGCGGCCTTGATCCGGCTGACTGCCGGTATTCGGTCGAGCCTCTGCAGGCTGGGCGTTATTACTCGCCGACTTGACTCTCCGGCGAGCCTCGAGGAAGTCCTCTTGAACGCGACACAAGAAGTCGCGGACGAACATTTCGCCACCGTAGCCCGTGACCGAGACTGCCATCCGTACTTCCGACGCCATGTCGACTGGAATCCCAGCTTCGACGATGCCCGAGAGCACGTTACCCTTCTCTGTGGATCTGAGTCGTCCGCCGCCTTCAGTGATGATGGCGAAAGTGCAAGCCTGCATCCGTGCGAGGAAGTCTGCAGGATCGATGGTCTGGTGGACCCCGCGACCCAGCGTCTTGACGATCTGATCACCGATTCTGAAAACCGGATTGATAGGCCGAACCTCGACCATAACCAAGGAAAACCCACAGCCACTGCGGACGGATCGCATCATTTGCCTTCGAAGCTCAAACAGAAGGTAGCGTGAATTGGGGAGGCCGGTCAGTTCGTCTTCGTAGCCCCGGCTTCGTGCACGATCGATAGCCCGATGCACCCGCCGGTCCCTCTCTGATTCTCCATACCAGAAGCGGAGGTGGACGCCAGCGAACAGAGCGGTGATGAGAATCAGGAGCAGCCAGTTGGGCGAAGATCTGGAGACAACGGCCTGGAACTGGCTTAAGAAGACTACGACCCAAAGGACGACTGTTGACCACCTCAGCGTGCGCACAAGCAGGGGCGGCTCAGCAACTGAGCCCCAGCGCGCAAGTGGCAAAGCAGCAGGCAGGAGAGAACCGAGGCCCGAAGCCATCTCACCATTCCTCTGAGGAAGACCTATGTCTTGTGTAACGGCACACGAGCACCTGCTGATGAGGTACCCGCCGTAAATCGTCTGTAAATCGGTACCCCGGTAGAACCCCGAGGCACCGGGGGCAGGCAGACGTGCCCGGTACTCAGAAACTTCAGATCCCCGAGCGAGCGCGGATGGATTCGAAACGGCGCAGCTAGCGGGGCAGATCCACTCCAAGGGCCTGCTCGAGCTCCTCGATGGCGCTCACCGACTGGTCCACCTTAATAGTGGTCATGCCAAGGGCCCTTGCGCTTTTGAGGTTGGTGCCCAGGTCATCGAGAAACGCGGATTCGGCCGGTGTGACGCCGAGTCGCTCGCAGGTCATCTCGTAGATCCTAGGGTCCGGCTTCCGCAGGCCAAGCTGGGACGACTCGATAACAACATCGAAAAGCTCCTCAAGATCTATCGCTCTGGGCCGAGTATCGCCACCACTCCTTACAACATTGTTGGTAATACAGGCGAGCTGAAACCTGCCCCGGAGAAAGCGAACAACGCCCATCATGTCCTCGCGGACCCCCTGATCGTCGAAGGCCGCCCCCATCACCCCCTCGGCGCTGACATCAAGTCCGGCTGCCTCGACTTCACCGTCGAACCGTTCGCGGAATTGGTCAGTGTCGATGTCGCTCCGCTCCCACTGGGACCACGCCCCTTCCGGGGCGGCGATCAATGGACCGAGCACGCTGTAATCGGCTCCGCGCGCTTCTGCGTAGTCCTTGATAGCTTGCACGGGCGAGGTGGTCAGCACTCCCCCGATATCGAAGATAACTGCCTTCAACGGTGTCATCGCCGCCCTCCCTGGCGCTGCAATTGCCCCTCGGAACGGTCTGGTGAGTCCCGGCGAGGCAACCTAAGGTGCAGCGTCGCCGCCCTACGGTCATCCGCTCCGCCAGCCGGACCGACGGGTACACAATCTGTGACTGGGTAGCGGCGAGCGGGCCCGCTCGCTTAGGATGCTGCCTCCGACCCCGCGCAGGCGGAAGATCCTCAAGGGGGCGAGCATGGCGATCCAAGGAGTCGGGCACACGTCGATCACCGTCAAAGACTTGGAGCGTTCCGTGGCGTTCTATAAGAACCTGGGCTTCGAGGATCGTGGCACCCGCCTGGACTTAAAGGGCGAGTTCATTGAGATATTGCAGGCGATTCCCGGCGCCAACATATCGGCTGCCGCTCTAACGTTGGGAAGTTACGCGCTCGAGATAATCGCCTACAACGCACCTGCCGGTTATGACCGCAACCCACTGCGAACCTCGGACGTGGGTGGATTTCACATCTGCGTCACAGTAGATTCCGCGGACCAAGAGTACGAGCGGCTCAGAGCGTCGGGCATGGAATTCAAGTCGGAAGTGCTCGATTACCAAGGTGGGATTCGCGTCGTCTACGGGTGGGACCCGGATGGAAACACGATCGAACTGCTCTCAAGCGCTCAGGCTTAAATCAGCTTCCTAAGAGAGGTCGATTTCGATCGCTGAGACGCGGGCCGGGGTATCCCCGGTGTTGGTCCAACTATGAAGAGTATTGTCGCCCTCAACCACCAAGTCTCCTGCGAACATGGTCACGGATTCGCCGCGATCCAGGGCGAGCTCCAGCTGTCCGGCCACGATGTACACATAGACGTCGCAGTGAACGGCATGCCAGCCGGTCGACTGACCCGGCGTGAATTCAACTACAAGCCACCGCCCCCCCTCACCTGGAGGGACAGCATGCGAAAACGGGCGGCCGGGCTCAACCTCTCGGTTCTCGGCGATCACTGCCTTGCCCCCGGCATCGTTGCAAGTGCGAATGAACTTCACGAGAGGCGGACCCTGCGGTCACCTTTGTAGACGATGAGCATGTAGAACCGATCCGGGCCAGCGGTCATGTCCATGGAGACAACACGCGTCGCGATATTCGCCGTAAGCCACTCGTCTGTGGCCTTCTGCAGCTCGGCAGCGCTCCCACCCTCGAGAATCACCGTGTAGAGATAGCTGCCGCTGGTCCCGGAGACTTCGCCCACCGAGCGACCGTACCCGCGTCATCTACCCGATGCAAGACGAGCGGTAGCCGCGCCGGCCGAGAGCCCTAGCTGGCGGTTATGAGGAGATATCCGAGAGTCTGGCCACCAGCGGTGAGGAGCTTGCGTCGAATGTGCGAGATATGTGTCCGGATGAGAGCCACGTCCGGATCGCCAAATTCACTCCAGCGGGAGGCTGCGGCCTCCGAGAACGTGCTCACGCCGGCGTAGCTGAAAGCTTTTCTGTCGGCTTTTCGGTGCGGACGTTGAAGCGATAGCTTCCGTCACTAAAGTCCACCACCACACATTCGCCTTCCTTGAAGTCTCCCTTGAGGATTCGTCGGGCCAGTTCGTTCTCGATCCGGCGCTGTACAACTCGCCGGAGGGGTCGCGCTCCGAAGGCCGGATCATACCCTTCCCGGACCAGTTCCTCGCAGGCAGCCAGCGTCAATTCGAAGTCGATACTCTTGTCCTCGAGGCGCTCCCGCACCTCAGTGGCCAGCAGTTCAACGATCTGTTGCAGCTCAGGCATGGTCAAAGGCTCGAAGACGATTATCTCATCAATCCGATTGAGAAACTCGGGCCGGAATTTCTCACGCAGGGCCTTCTCGACACTCTCACGCAGCCTTGCGCTGTCGCTTGACCCCTCTGAACGCTTGGTGAAACCGAGTGTGGCCCGTTCCTGGACTCCAGTACCCAGGTTGCTCGTCATGACGATCACGGTGTTCCTGAAATCCACCGTTCTGCCGTGGCCGTCTGTGAGGCGCCCGTCATCGAGTATCTGAAGGAGAGTGTTAAAGACGTCGGGGTGAGCCTTTTCAATTTCATCGAACAGGATTACCCGGTACGGCCGGCGCCTCACCGCCTCCGTCAGACCGCCACCCTCGTCGTAGCCGACATAGCCGGGAGGCGAACCGACCAGCCTGCTGACGGTATGCCGCTCCTGGTACTCGGACATGTCGAGGCGGATCATCGACTCCTCGTCATCGAACATGTACTCGGCCAGAGCCTTAGCGAGCTCGGTCTTACCGACGCCGGTAGGGCCGAGGAAGATGAAAGAACCGATCGGCCGGTGCGGATCTTTGAGACCGGCCCGGGCCCGCCGGATCGCGTCGGCCAAGGCGCGAATTGCTTCCTCCTGCCCTATCACCCGGCCATGCAGCTCCTCTTCCATCCGGAGCAGCTTGGCCCCCTCGGTTTCCTCGAGCCGAGCCACTGGTATCCCGGTCATTTGCCCGACGAGTGAAGCAATGTCCTCTGCGATCACCTCAAGGACCACGTCGTACTCCCTGGCCCATTCAGCCCGCAGCGAAGAGTACTCCTCCTGGACCCCGAGGACATCCTGTTTGATTCTGGCGCTGGCTTCGTAGTCCTGGCGCTCAACCGCCGCCTCGGCCTCCGCCCCAAGGCCGTCGAGCCGACGCTTCAAGGCTTTCACGTCGGCGGGCAGCTCCTGGGAGTCAATCACGTGCTTGCTGGCAGCCTCATCGATGAGGTCGATTGCCTTGTCGGGCAGGCGACGCTCGGTGACGAAGCGCGAGGAGAGTCGAGCGGCTGCCTGGAGGGCATCGTCGCTGATCTTCACCTTGTGGTGCGCTTCGTACCTGGCCCGCAAGCCACGGAGAATCGCGTCGGTGTCTTCAAGGGAAGGCTCTTCGACCCACACCGGCGAGAACCGCCGTTCGAGAGCAGGGTCTTTCTCGATGCGAGTCCTGTACTCGTCCTGCGTGGTTGCACCGATTGCGCGAAGCTCACCCCTTGCGAGGGCGGGTTTCATGAGGTTTGAAGCATCGATCGCGCCATCCGCACCGCCTGCACCCATGACCGTGTGCAACTCGTCGATGAAGAGCACGACTTCGCCATCAGACTGCTTGACCTCCTCCATAACCGCCTTCAGGCGATCTTCGAACTCACCGCGAAACTTCGAGCCGGCAATGAGTGCACCGAGGTCGAGCGCCATCACCCTCTTGCCGCGAAGGCTGTCCGGGACGTCGTCCTGGGCGATCCGCTGGGCGAGTCCTTCGACGATCGCCGTTTTGCCCACGCCGGCCTCACCAATGACAACCGGGTTGTTCTTGGTCCGCCGGTTCAGAATCTGCATCACACGTCGGACTTCGATATCGCGACCGATCACGGGGTCGAGTTTTCCTTCAGATGCGAGACGAGTCAGATCTGTCGCGTACTTGTCCAGGCTCTGGTACCGACTCTCAGCATCCGGGCTGGTCACTCGCGACCTGCCACGAATCTCCTGGAGAGCACGGTAGATCCCTTCTTTGGTCACGCCCATCTCCGCCAGCATTTGGGTGGCGCCGCTTTCCTGGTCGTCGGCGATGGCTATCAGGAGATGCTCGACACCCACGTAGTCGTCCTTGAGTCGCTCAGCTTCGGCATTGGCGACTTCGAGCATCCGGACGACCTCTGGGGTCGTGTAGATCTGGACCACGTCGTGCTGAAGCCGCGTTTGCGCGGAGAGCACGTCAGCGACCCTGGCCCCGAGCTGGCCGCTATCCACGTTGAGGCGGTCAAGCACCTGTTGAGCGAGGCCGCCCTGGTGACTAATGAGCGCAGCCAGGACATGAGGGATTCCCCACTGGCTGTGGCGCTTCTCGCGAACGATCTCCTGCGAGCGCTGTAGCACCTGCTGCGCCTGCTCGGTAAAACGATCTTGTCGCATCATGGGTTGCATCCCTCCGGGGAGCTGTATTTGGTAGCGAGCCGGGTGAACGAGCCGGGCGCCGTCATTTGCGTTCGTAAGGAGCTGGCAGGCGCCTCGCCCGGAGACGGTCCAGCTCAAGGTTGGCGACATCGAGTTCCTCCTGGAGAGCGCGGAGCTGTTCTCCCATTCGGAGAATTATGTCAACTCCAGCCAGGTTCACTCTAAGCTCGCCGATGAGCCGCTGAGCCTGCCGGATCTTCTGCACGTCGCGGTTGGAGTACATGCGGATATTCCCGGGAGTTCGGCTCGGTTCAACCAGCCCGGCACGCTCGTAGTAGCGCAGCGTTTGCTGGTGCATCCCGACCATCTTTGCGGCGATCGAAATGACATAAATCGGCTCGTCCTCATCAGGCTGTTCGAAGTCCCTGTCATCAGGAAATCGTGCCACTGCTAATCCCTTCCTTCCGTTGCGGCCGCTGTCTGGTCGCCCCCGAAGAGGACCCTCAGTTCCTCGAACAGCCGACGCTCGTCCGGGTCGAGCTGATCGGGGAGCTGGACTTTGACGCGGGCAAAGAGATCGCCGCGCTTCTTGGAACTCCCCATCACCGGCATCCCTTTTCTGGCAAGGCGAAACTGGCGGCCGTTCTGTGTGAGCTCCGGAATCGTCAGCGCCACGGTGCCGCCCAAGGTCGAGACTTCAACCTCTCCCCCAAGAACCGCCGCGGTGAGCGGCACGGAAACATCGACGTACAGATTGTCTCCTCGTCTCTCGAAACCCCTGTGATCATTGACGGTGACCACCAGGTATATGTCGCCGGCAGGGCCCCCACCACGGCCCGACCGTCCTTCGTTCGCAACCCGAATACGTGAACCGGTCTTGGCCCCCGCTGGGATGGTCACCTCGAGACGGCGGGGACGGCCCGTCTGGCCTGAGCCGTTGCACGCGTGACAGGCGGCGCCCGCTACAGACCCAGAACCCGCACACGTTCTACAAAGGTCTCCTGCCGGCGTCTGCACCGTTCGCGTCGTTCCCCTGAATGCCTCCCCCAGGGAAAGTTCCACTTTTACTTCGACGTCTCGACCACGTCGAGGGGCGGGCTCGCGTGCGGGCCGATCCCTGCCGAACAGCGAATCAAAGACCGAAGAGATGTCGCCGAAGGCATCTCCGCCGCCCGGGCCGGCGGCGCCGAAACCGGTCCGTCCGGCCCGTCGCCTTTGCATTTCCTCGATCTGGTCTGCCTGCTCCCATTGCGCCCCGTACTTGTCGTACTTCTGCCGCTTTTCCGGGTCGACCAGAACCTCGTAGGCACCATTGATCTCCTTGAATCGCGACTCCGCCGTTTGATCGTTCGGATTCACGTCGGGGTGGTATCTACGGGCCAGTTTTCGATAGGCGTCTCGGATTTCCTTTTCGGAGGAGTTCCTCGTCAGCCCAAGGATTTCGTAGAAGCTTCTGACCATATCTTATAGTCTATCTTGTTGGTAACCATTAGTAAATATGGTACTAATTCCTTAATAATAAGATTATCAAGCCTGATGTGACGGAACGATCCGCCAATCCGTGCCCATTACCACCGCTCCTCTCGGAACCTTCTGCGCGCACAGAGCGTCTATGACAGGTGGATGCCCCCGCAGATGCACACAGGAGGAAGACCACAGATGTTGAACAAATTCTACGTAGCGCCCGTTGTCGGAATCATTGCCGTAATTGGCTTTGCCTGTGGCGGAAGTGGAGCCCAAGGGGACTTCGATGCGGATGATGGCGAGGTCATGTCCGAGGTCAACACCCCTCGCTCCGGTGCCGCACTGGCCAGCGACGAACCGTCAGACCGAGTCACAGGCGTAAGCCATGGCGTTGGGTCCGGCGAAGATCCGGCGGAGTTCGCCGTGGCTCCCGGCAGGAAGATCATCTTTACGGCCACCCTCGCGCTGACGTCCGAGGATGTCAGCGGCACGTTCGTCGCCGTCGAGCAGGTGACCCGCGCCGCGGCAGGATACGTCGAGCGCTCGAGCATCGGTTCAAAGCACGGCAGCGACGGCGTGGAGCACACCTCAGCGACAATCACGATCCGAGTTCCCGCGGAACGATACAACGACGCCGTGAACGAACTCCGTACGTTGCACGGAGTGGATGTGGTTCGTGAAGAGTCCTCCAGCACTGAGGTCACCGAGGAGTACACCGACCTCGAGAGCCGACTGAGCAACCTCGAGCGAAGCGAAGCTCAGTACCTAGTACTGCTGGAGGATGCGAAGAATATCCAGGAAGTCCTGCTCGTCAACGAGCGAATCGATGGCGTGCGACTACAAATCGAGCAGATTCAGGGCCGTCTTCGATTACTCGATGACCTAACCGGACTTGCGACAATCACCGTCTCCATCTCGTCGAGCGACGAAGCACCGGTTCCATTCAAAGACGGCGGGCCGAAGTCATTTGCCAAGGCTTTCGGTGACGCCTGGGATTCGTCGCTCGACGGCGCTCGCCACGTGATCGCCGCGAGCGCCGTCGCGAGCGTCTTCACCATCTGGGTGGGCGCGCCACTCCTGGTTCTCGGCGGGCTCTCGCTTGCCGCCGGCCGCCGGACACGGGGGACTGCTGCGGACACCGACTGAATTGGGATTCTCCCCCGGAGAGGGCCCAATTAGGTCCTCTCCGGATTCACGCGGCGGCGCTGGATTGTGTGGTCCCCGAGGCAGTCGTAGCATCACTCACGGAGTGACGTGAAGTTGCTTTCGGCGTCCCTTCGTCCACCATGCGAATCGCCAATTACATCTTCTCCAGCGTCTCGATAATCCTAGGCGTCGCCCTGGTGCTATTTATCATGAGCCAGGCTGACGAGTACCGGCTTCGTACCACTGCTTGGCCGCTGGACTGGAACATAGGGACTACCATAGGTGTGGTTCTGGTTCTCAACGGCGTTATCAGGCTCTGGTTTGCCCAAGATGACTTGAAGGAAGATCCGCCTGACGATTCCACCTGGAATCTGTGAGGCGCGACGAACAATGCAGCCACCCCAGTCAATTCTGGTCCCCGTCAACAAATCCCAGGCCAGCCTAGATGCGATAGGGACCGCGTGCCTCGTAGCCAAGCCCCAGCGGGCAACCGTCCTGGCTCTGCACGTGATCGAGGTGCTGAGAGCACTTCCTCTGAACTCGCCGTTGGAAGAGGAGGCGCTTCGAGGGGAACAGCTGCTCCGCCAGGCGGAAACCCTCGCCCATCATGTCGATTACAACATCACAGGAGACCTGGTCCAGGCTCGCGAGGCCGGTCAAACGATAGTCGAAGAGGCGCGCGGCAGGGGCATCGACATCATCATGATGGGTATGGGTTACAAACGGCTCGTTGGCGAGTTCGAGATGGGGGAGACCGCGGACTACGTTTTGAGGCACGCCGACTGCCAGGTGTGGGTAGTGCGTCAGTCGCTGAGTCCGGACTCCGGGCCCCCACCGAGACGCTAACTGAACGGAGGAGAAGATGAAGGTCATGATTATGGGCTGCGGACGGGTAGGCGCCCGAATGGCCGTTTCGCTCCAGACCGCAGGCCATGAAGTCACGGTCCTCGATGTCGAGCCTAGATCCTTCCGCCGCCTGCCGGACTCGTTTACGGGCCGAACAATTGTCGGAAATGGGATGGACCAGGCCAGACTCGAGGCGGCCGGGATTGCTCAGATGGACGCATTCGTAGCGGTCACCCAGGGTGACAACCGAAATTATTTCGGGAGCCAGCTCGCCAAAGAGGTGTACGGGATCAGGCGGGTTCTCTGCCGAATCTACGACCCGAATCGGGAAGAGCTTTTTCGAACCCTCGGGCTGGAAACTTTCAGCCCGACCAGGCTGGGAGCACAGATAATGGTCGACATGCTTCTTTCCTCGGAACCTGAATCGCCGGAGGCCGTCTGATGTACATCATCGTTGCTGGAGGGGGAAAGGTTGGAATCCGACTCGCTGAGGAGCTTATTCACGCCGGAAACGAAGTCCTCGTACTCGAGAAGGACCCGAATCGGGCGGCAGCATTGGGGGAGGAGCTGGGTGATTCCGCCATGGCGGGGGACGCCTGCGAGGTAACAACTCTCGATGCAGCGGGAGTGGCCCGCGCAGACCTTGTTGCTGCCGTCTCGGGCGACGACGAGGACAACCTCGTCATTTGCGAAGTCGCCCGCTGCCGCGGCGTGGCCCGAACGATAGCGAGGATTAACAATCCCAAGAACGAGCTCCTCTTCAAGAAAAGGGGTGTCGAGACAACGATCTCGGCAACCCAGGCGGTGCTTTCCCAGATCGAGCAGGAGTTGCCAACAAACGAACTCATCCCGCTGCTCCAACTTCACAGCGGCCTCGAGTTGATGGAGATCAAGCTTCCTTCTACGGCGCCGGTGGTGGGCCGCGCGGTCAGGGACATCCTTCTTCCTTCGGAATCCCTGATCGCATTGATCGTGGACCCCGGTGGGGTCCCTCGGATACCCGGTGGCGATACGCGCCTCAACCCAGGCGACGCCCTGGTCGTGGTTGGCCGACGCGAGAGCGAGGACACGCTGCGGGAGTCGCTTATCGGCTCGACCCACGGCCTGGACACCTGAGAGAGATGTCCGTTCTCGCTTACCTCGGACCGGCAGGCACATTCGGCGAGGAGGCAGCCCGGTCGCACGACCTGGATGCAGACCTCATCGCCTGTCCCTCACATGCAAGCGTCGCCGCAGCCGTCGAGTCTGGACGGGCGGCGGCCGGAGTGCTGGCGATCGAAAACTCTCTCAATGGTTCTGTCGCCGAAACCCTCGACATTCTGATCCACGACACGCGGCTTCAGATCGAATCTGAGCTGGTCCTGCCCGTTATCCACAACCTCGTGGTCCGGCCAGGCTCGAGAGGCAAGGGCATCAATGTCATCTACTCCCACCCCCAGGCCCTTGGCCAATGCCGAAGGTTTCTCGAGGAGAACTATCCAGACGCCCACCTAGAGGCCGCCCTGTCGACCGCTGAGGCCGTTGCCACCGTTGTAACGCAGGAAGGGCGCGCGGGGGCGATAGCCACTGCACGCGCAGCCGAGCTGCACGGCGGAGAGGTCATCGCGACTTCGGTCCAAGACGCCGCCAACAATGTCACACGCTTCATTGTCATCGGGCACAAGCTCCCGCCGTCTTCCGGCAAGGACAGGACTTCGATCGCCTTTACGTTTCCCGAAGACCAGCCCGGCTCGCTTGCGGCTGTCCTGACAGCCTTCGCCGACCGGAGCATCAACTGCTCCAAGATCGAGAGTCGTCCAACCAAGGAAGTGTTCGGTGAGTACGTGTTCCTCATCGACTTCGAAGGGCACCAAGACGACGAAGAACCAAAGTCAGCGATTGAAGTGACCCGCCAACTCACAGCCGAACTCAAAGTAATGGGCAGTTATCCTCGCTGGCGCTGACCTTGTGCGAACAAGCTGGGTCGTCTCAGCGTCAGTTGGCGACCTGTTACGATTGTCACCGTGCAGGACCGTATTTATCAAGAAATGACTGACGCCCTCAGACTTGGCCAGCCGGTGGTGCTAGCGACCGTTGCCAGGACCCGTGGGTCAACGCCCAGGAAGACCGGAGCCAAAATGGTCGTTCGCCAGGACGGCACCTTCTTTGGAACAATTGGTGGAGGTTGCGGCGAGGCGGAGGTCTGGCAGGAAGCGATGGAGGTCATGGAGGATGGCAATCGCCGTATCGTGACTGTCGACCTGACGGAACCCTCAGACGGTGAAGATAAGATCTGCGGCGGGGTCATGGACGTATTAGTAGAGCGAATGGTTTAGACGCTTTCGCGGTTTTCTGCTCCAGCAGGTTCAACCCTGTTAGTATTAGGATCAGTCGTCACCGGGAGGTGAGGTTCGATGTTAGGCCCACTAGGCGGTTGGGAGATCGCCGTCATTGCACTTGTAATCATTCTGATATTCGGCGCGGGTAAGATCAGCGGTCTCGGCCGAGATCTCGGCGGCTCGATCAAGGAGTTTCGCCGCGCGGTGAAGGAAGACGACGAAGCGGAGCAGCCGGCCGCCGCGGACACGACCGTCCATTCCACTACACAACAACCACCAGCTGCTCCGCCACCAGCCCCGGCTCAACCGACGCAGCCGTCTTCAAGCAGCGGCAGCGGAGACCAGAACAAGCCGAATATCTTCTAGGCGAGTTCGGACAGGTCAATCGAGAGACCCGGCCCGGTGCCGTGTTTCACTGTGTTCGGGTCCCACGAACGAAGGCCCAGGCGACGACCTGCGAATTGCCATCATCGCAATCTTACGCATACCATAACGGCCACGATCCGCTACGTGGCTGCGCTTATCACGACAGGCTGAGGGGTCCGGCCCTGAGACGCCCGGGCAACCTGCCACAGGCAAGGTGCCAAATCCGGTCTCCCGTTGGAGAAGAGATGAGAGCGTCCGCGCTCACACATGACGGCCCAATGCGGAATCAGGAGAAGACGATGAAGTTTTCGCCGGGCCGAATGATCATGCTCTAGCCCTCAATCGGGGGCCCCCAGCCTTGAGCAACAGATCGCCAGTGCGTGGACCCGGTGTTCCGGGTCCACGCACTGGCTGTAAGGAGCATGACAATGAGCTTCGCAAGTAACCTTCGCTGCCGAGAATGTCATCGTGAATACCCACTCGCGGCGATTCACGTCTGCGAGTTCTGCTTCGGCCCGCTGGAGGTGGTATACGACTATGAGGCTATCGGCCGTGAGGCGACGCGGGCGCAAATCGAATCAGGTCCCGCATCGCTCTGGCGCTACAAGGCCTTTTTGCCTTGCGATACCGATGCAGTGATCGACCTCGGTGCCGGCTACACACCGCTGATTCGGGCCAAGAATCTTGGCCGAGCTCTGGGCTTAAACAATCTCTATCTCAAGAACGACACCGTGAACCCGACCTGGTCGTTTAAGGACCGGGTCGTCACTGTAGCCGCCAGCCGTGCACGTGAACTGGGCTACGAGAAGCTGGCCTGTGCGAGCACAGGCAATCTGGCCAACAGCGTGAGCGCTCACGCTGCCGCCGCCGGCATGGAGGGCATCGTCTTCATACCCGAAGACCTCGAAGCCGGCAAAGTCATAGGGTCCAGCATCTACTCTCCGACGCTTGTGAAGGTGCGTGGCAATTACGACGCCGTAAACAGGCTCTGTGCTGAACTCGCCGGTTCCTACAACTGGGGCTTCGTGAACGTGAACGTTCGCCCGTACTACAGCGAGGGCTCCAAAACACTCGGCTTCGAAGTGGCCGAGCAGCTCGGTTGGCGCGCGCCAGACCACTGCGTTGTGCCGATCGCCAGCGGTTCGCTCTTCGTGAAGATTCGCAAGGGTTTCGAGGAGCTTGCCAAGGTGGGCCTCATCGACCCGCCAAAAACGAAAATGAGCGGTGCCCAGGCGACCGGCTGCTCGCCCGTCGCTACCGCGTGGGCCGAGGGAAGCCTGAATTTCCGGCCACAACGCCCGGATACGATAGCTAAATCGCTGGCGATCGGTAATCCGGCCGACGGCTACTATTCGCTCGTCCAGCTCGAAGAAACCGGAGGGTACTGTGAATCGGTATCCGACCCGGAGATCGTCGCCGGAATGACGCTCCTGGCGGAAACTGAGGGTATCTTCGCTGAAACCGCCGGTGGGGTGACCGTGGCGAGCCTCAAGAATCTGGCCAGCGAAGGTAAGATCGACGCCGACGAGCTGGTGGTCGCGTTCATTACCGGCGCCGGCTTTAAAACGCTCGAGGCTGTACTGGATGCGCTTCCCGAGCCCCTGCATGTGGACGCGACCCTAGACAGCTTCGACAGTGCTTATGCTGGCCTGGAGAAGGGAAAAACAGAGGGGGTACCCGCCTGATGGCAGTGAAGAGAGTGAGATTCACGTTTCCCGAACAACTCATCAAAGATCCGGTGATTTACCTTCTAGGACGCCAGTTCCAGGTGAGAACCAACGTCCGCATGGCAGATGTTGATGAGAAGACCGGATGGGTAATCCTCGAACTGGAGGGTGAGCCGGACGAGATAGAGCGCAGCATCTCCTGGGCCCAGGAGAAAGGTGTTCGCGTCGACCCGATTACGGGCGACGTCGTCGAAGGATAAGTATTCCGCACAAGCAGTTTGGAAGGAACAGATGGCAATCACCGTACGAATTCCCCAGCCTCTTCGTGGTCTGACACGCGACCAGTCTTCAGTGAACGGAAGTGGTTCAACACTTCTCCAGTGCATTGAAGGACTGGAATCGTCCTACCCGGGAATGAGGGAGCGGCTTCTCGATGAGGGGGGCCAGCTCCGGCGCTTCGTGAACGTGTATGTAAACGGCGACGACGTGCGCTTCATGTCGGGCCTAGACACGTCTCTCGGGGATGGGGATGAGGTGAGCATCGTACCGGCGGTCGCCGGAGGCTAGACCATCAAACCTGCTACCCAGCGCCGGGGGACAGCGGACAACCTTCTGACCATGATGCCGGCCGACACGACATCCTTCAGCGCCAACATTCAGCGGTTAGTCGAACGACAGCACCCATTTCGTGGCAATCGGCATCAGCCGAGGACAAGCCGGGCAATAAGGCCGTAGTGGTCGCTGGCGTACAGCGTCGAATCGTTCTTGGCGGGACGGTTGAAGGCCAGATCGACGCTGCTGGCGGTCAGGCGTCCCCGGAGCCAGATGTAGTCGACGCACTTGGGATCACCGGTTTCCATCC